>JBKEBN010000169.1:0-14842 GCA_047973175.1 Leucobacter sp. | reverse complement strand
TGGGCCGCGAACACCGTCAGCTCAGCGCGCGGCGCGATCGGGGAGATCTTCGTCAACGCCGCCCCGTCGGTCGAACCGGTAGACGGACGCTACAACATCCTGCTGCTCGGCGTCGATGCGGGCGAGGATCGCGACGGCCTGCGCCCCGACAGCATCTCGCTCATCAGCGTCGACGCCGAGACGGGCCAGTCGCTCATCGTCGGACTGCCGCGCGAGCTCGTCGGCATGCCGTTCCCCGAGGACTCGCCGATGCACGAGATCCACCCCAACGGCTACGGAGTCGGGCCCAACCAGTTCACCGACTGGGGCGGCTGCAACGTGGGCGAGGCGCCCTTCTGCCGCCTGAACGCGCTGAACACCGAGATGACCGAGTTCCTTTCGCCGACGGACGACTCGCAGAAGTACGGCGCCCCGCTCTACCCGGATGCGGCCTCGCGCGGCTCGTCGCCCGGCATCGAGGCGACCAAGGACGCGGTGAGCGGCGCGACCGGGCTCGAGGTGCAGTTCTACGTGCTCATCGACATGGACGGCTTCTCGAGCCTCATCGACGCCCTCGGCGGCGTCGACATGACGGTCGAGGAGCGCCTGCCCATCGGCGGCAGCATCGACGAGTACACGGGCGAGCTCGTCGGCGTCGAGGAGTGGATCGAGCCCGGCGAGCACCACCTCGACGGCTGGCACGCGCTCTGGTACGCGCGCTCCCGCTACGGCTCGTCGAACGGCGACTACGACCGCATGGAGCGGCAGCGCGAGCTGCAGGCGGCGATCCTCGCCCAGATGAAACCGGCGAACGTGCTGCTGCGCTTCCAGGAGGTCGCGGCCGTGGGCACCCAGCTCATCGCGACCGACATCCCCGAGTCGATGCTCGGCCGGTTCGTCGACCTCGCGACGAAGTCGCGCGAGTACGACCCGGTCAATGTCGAACTCGTGCCCCCGGCCATCGACCCCGAGTACCCCGATTTCGCCGCGATGCACGAACTCGTCGCCGAGGGCGTCGCCGCGGCCTCGCCGTCGGAGTCGGAGTCGGTGCCGGAGTAGCGGAAGAGCTGACGAAGAAGAGGCAGGAGCGAGGGGAGTGGGCTCGAAGCGAAGCAGCCGGAAGGGGCGGCGGCAGAACCGCGCGATGCTGCGGCACCGCAAGCTCGGCCTGCCTGCGCAGGCGAGCGACGAGACTCCCCTTCTCGCGACAGACGAGACCGCGGGGGCTGATCCCGAGCCGCTCGACGCAGCGCCGGAGCCCGCTTCGATCGAGCCGACGCCAGCTCGTTCGACCCGCGGCTCTCGGGTGCTCTGGGCCGCGGCGATCGTGGCGTTCTGGGTGCTCGTGCTCGCGGGCGCGATGCTCGTCGGCGGTGCAGTGTGGGTGCTGCGCACCTTCGGGCCGGTGTCGGTCGACCAGCTGCTCATGAACCTGCCGGGCGGCGGTGGCGAGGGTGCAGGCGGCACCGAGCTGCTGTGGGGCGTGGTGACCACCGCGATACTGATTCCCGTCGCCGCCATACTCGTGCTGGCGCTGCTGACGGAGCGGTCGCGGCGGGCGCTGCGCCGCGGCGGTGCCCTCCGCGGCAAACGCACCTGGGCGTTCAGGGCCGTCGCCGTGGTGCTGGCGCTGGCGGTGCCGCTGAGCGGTGCCGCGATATTCGGATCGGCGATCGGAGCCGGCGAGTACGTCGAGGCGCAGGTGCGCGAGGCGACCGGGGGAACGACCCTCGCCGACTACTACGTCGTGCCCAGGCACGGCGTCGGCGCGGGCGGCGCGGCCGGGCAGGGCATGCGCGTGCCGGGAGGATCGTCTTCGGACGCCCCCGCCGCCGAGCACCGCAACGTCATCATCGTCTACCTCGAATCGATCGAGGAGACGCTCGGCGAAGACCTGTTCGAGAAGGACATGCTGAAGTCGGTCGAGCGTGCGACGGAGGGGTGGGACACGATCCCGAACCTGCGCCAGTACACCGGCGGCGGCTGGACCATGGCCGGCATCGTGAGCACCCAGTGCGGCATTCCGCTGCGCAGCGCCGGCTCGCTCGCCGCACCCCGAACGCTCAACAAGATCGGTGCCGACGGCGAAGCCCCCGAAGACTACCTGGCCGGCGCGACCTGCCTCGGCGACGTACTCGCGCGCGAGGGATACCGCAACGTGTTCATGGGCGGAGCCAACGCCGACTTCGCGGGCAAGGGCACCTTTCTGCGCACGCACGGGTACGACGAGGTGCGCGACCTGAAGGAGTGGGAAGCTCTCGGCGAGACCGAGAAGCGGTCCGACTGGGGGCTCTCCGACCGCAAGCTGTTCGAGTACGCGCGCGAGGAGGTGACGCGCCTGCACGAGGAGGAAGAGCCCTTCAACCTCACGCTGCTCACCCTCGACACGCACGAGCCGCCGGTCGTGCACGACTACTGCGAGCAAGACACCGAGGTCGCCATGACCTCGATCGTGGACTGCTCTATGCAGCAGGTGGCCGGCTTCGTCGACTACCTCGACGAGACCGGCATCCTCGAAGACACGACGGTGGTCGTGATGGGCGATCACCTCAGAATGATCGCCGAGGGGGCCGCCTACTGGGACGAGCTGAAAGACCGCGACGATCGCACCATCTTCAATCGCGTCTGGGTACCCGGAGGAGCGAAGAGCGGTGTCGATTTCGCGCGCACCGACATTGACCAGTTCAGCATGTACCCGACGCTCATCGAGCTCGCGGGCATCGAGCTGGCAGACCACCGGGCAGGGATCGGGGTGTCGGCGCTCGTCGCCGCCGACGAAGTGCCCGAGGGGACGATCCTCGACCTCGACGGCGACGACTACGACTCCCTGGTGAGATCGCGTGCGGCCGCCTTCTACCGCGAGCTGTGGCGCGCCTCGCCCGCGAGTTCGGCCGAGAGCTCGGGCGAGGCCGACGAACCTGGCAACGTCGAGAAAACGAAAGACGGCTAAGATGGGCGCTTTCGGCGAGAACGCAGCCGGGTTCACACCTCGCCGAGTTCAAACACCGCCGAGTTCAAACACCGCCGAGGTCGAATACGGCCGAGGTCATTCGAGAGGGGTGCGCATGCGCGTAACCGCGGTACTGGTCGCCTACAACAGGCGGGAGCTGCTGCGCGAGTCGCTCGAGGCGCTCGCCGCGCAGAGCCGCCCCGTCGACCGGCTCGTCGTGGTCGACAACGCCTCCGACGACGGGTCGGGCGAGGCCGCCGAGCAGCTGCTCGAGAGCTGGGGCGAACGGGCCCGGCTGATCCGGCTCTCCGAGAACACGGGCGGGGCCGGCGGCTTCGCGGTCGGGATCGCCGCCGCCGTCGCCGAGGACGGCATCGACTGGGTCTGGGTGATGGACGACGACACCTTGCCCGGCCCGGACGCGCTCGCCGGCGCGCTCGCCGCCCACGAGCGCTACCGCGCCACCGGGCAGGACGACCTGGCGGTGATGGGATCCCGCGTCATCTGGACCGACGGCGACGACCACCCCATGAACACCCCGAAGCCCAAGATTCGGGCGTCGGCCGCCGAGCGCGCGCGAGCCGCCGAGGTCGGCTGCATGGAGATTCGCACCATCTCGTTCGTGTCGGCGTTTCTGCGCGTGCCGCGCGTGCGCGAGGTCGGACTGCCGATCGCCGACTACTTCCTCTGGAACGACGACTTCGAGTACTCGGGTCGCATGCTGCGGGGTGCCCGCGGCCTGTTCGTGCCCGACTCGGTGGTGACGCACAAGACCGCGAAGCGGGGCTCCAGCGACGCCGACCCGGGGCCGCGGTTCTTCTTCGAGGTGCGCAACAAGCTGGGGGTGTTCCGCCTGTCGCGGGCGCTCTACGGCTGGGAGAAGGTGCTCTACGCTGGGGCGACCGCGCGGCGCTGGCTGCGCACCTTCCGCGCCTCCGGCGAGCGCGCGCAGCTGCGGGGGTGCCTGCGCCGCGGCTGGCGCGACGGCTGGCGCACCGAGCCGCGCCCGAGCCGCGAGGTGCTGCAGGGTGCCGACGTGCCGGTCGACGTGATGGTCGAGGTGGATCGGCTGTCCAAGCTCGACGCGCGGTAGTGCTGCGGGTGCTGGTGTGCGGGCGCGGGTGCTGGCACTGGGGCGTGGGTGCCGGCGCAGGTGCGGGTGCCGGGTTCGCCGGTTGGAAATGCACTCTAAGATCGCAGTTTAGGGTGCATATCCAACCGGCGAAGTGGGGTAGAGCTGGGTCGCCGGGCGCGTTGAGCTTCGCGCACAGGAGGGCCTAAAACTCCAGTTATCCACAGATTTTGGATCGGGGCCTCACCGGCCCGTATCTTGCGCAGGACTGCGGCAGAGTGGGCGTATGCCCAGGCCTCTCCGACCCCTGCCGAGCGCACTCGGTGCCGTGTTCACGGCTGCGGAGGCGCGCCGCGCGGGTGTGTCGCGCAGCCGACTGCTGAGTGCCGATGTCGAGCGCGTGTTTCACGGGGTGTATCGGCGTGCGAGCCGCGATCCCGAATCGGTGCGCAGCCAATCAGCTGCCGGTGGCGAAGCGAGCACGGCAGCGCCGCATCCGTCCGAGATCTGGCGAGATGCGCAGCTCAGAAACGCGAGAGCCGCACTCGAACTGCTGCGTCCGGGCCAGTTCTTTAGCCACCGAACTGCCGCGGTCATTCTTCGTCTCCCCGTCCCGGCGCGAGACGACGACCTTCTCGATATCGCCTGCGTCGAGCCCGGTCGCGCTCCGAGGCGAGCCGGTGTGCGTGCGAGGCAGCTCTCGGCAGGTCAGGCGCAGCCCGGCACCTGCCAGGGGTTTCCGGTGGTGTCACCGGCGAGCGCCTGGGCGATGCTCGGCGGTGAGCTCGACCTCCCAGATATCGTCGCGCTTGGTGACGCCGCTATCCGACACCCGAGAATCCCCGGGACCCAGCGTCTTGAACGCTCACCGTATGCGACGGTCGAAGAACTGGAGAAAGCGATCGCCTCGGGTCGCAGACGCGGCAACGCGCTGCTGCGTCAAGCGCTGCCGCTGCTGTCTACCTCGAGCGCCTCACCACCCGAGAGCCACCTCAGACTGCAACTGCGCGAGTGGGGTTTTCCCGAGCCCGACCTGGACGTCGACGTCTTCGACCACGAGGGAAACCTGATCGGGTGCAGCGAGCTGGCCTTCTGCGACTACAGGGTCGCACTCGAGTACGAGGGCGACCACCACCGTACTCGCGCGACGCAGTGGAATCGCGACATCGACAAGTATCACGCGTACGCGCTGGCGGGGTGGCTGCCGGTGCGGATCACCGCCTCGCTCCAGTATCGAAGGCAGCCGGAGCTGCGCGAGCGGATCGCGGGCGCACTCAGGTCGCGCGGGTGGCGGCCGTGAGGCGGTGCGGAGAGCGGCGGTGCGGAGGCCGGGCACGGGTTCGCCGGTTGGAAATGCACCCTAAGATCGCAGTTTAGGGTGCATATCCAACCAGCGAAGCGGGTCGGGAGGGACGGTTTGCCGGAGGAGAGGGCGAGAGCGGGGGCGAGTGCGGGGGCGGGCGAGCAGCGTGGCCCGACGCGGCGGTAGGGTAGGGGCGTGTCTTCCGCCGAGTTCTCGCTGCTGCTGCCCGCGTACGCGGGCGACGACCCCGCGTTCCTGCGGCTCGCCTACGAAAGCTCGGTGGATCGCCAGACCCTGCGTCCCGCCGAAGCCGTCATCGTGCAAGACGGGCCGGTGCCAGAAGCGCTCGCCGCCGAACTCGCGCGGATCGAACGCGAGGGCGCGATCCCGACCCGCATCGTGCGCCTGCCCGAGAACCGCGGCCTCACCGAGGCGCTGAACGCCGGGCTCGACGCCTGCACCCACCCGGTCGTCGCGCGCATGGACGCCGACGACGTTTCTGCCCCCGAGCGCTTCGAACGGCAGTGGGAGCTGATCGAGCAGGGTTACGACCTCGTCGGCACCGGCATGGCGGAGTTCGAGAGCGATCCCGAGCGGCCGGTCGCGACCCGGGTGCCGCCGCAGGGATCGCAGCGCATTCGCGATCACGCCCGCACCCACAACCCCTTCAACCACCCGACCATGATGTACCGCGTCGCCGCGCTCGACCGGGTGGGCCGCTACCAGCCGTTCGGCAAGATGGAAGACTACTGGCTGGGCGTGCGCCTCATCGACTCGGGGGCGCGGGTCGAGAACATCGCCGAGCCGCTCGTGCTCTACCGCGTGGGGTCGGGCGCGTTCGCCCGCCGCGGCGGCTGGAGCGAGGCCCGCACCGAGTGGCGACTTCAGCGCGAGCTGCTGCGCATGGGGTTCGTCACCCGCGGGCAGTACCTGCGCAACGTCGTGATGAAGGGCGCGTATCGGCTGATGCCGGCGGGCGTGAAGCGCGTGCTGTTCCGCGGTTTCGTCGGCGGGGGGCTGCCGGGCGATCGCGGCGGGAGCTGAGCTGACTGATCGCGCGGCCACTGAGGTTCGGGATCGGCCGAACGCCCGACAGCCGTGCGTTTGGGTGGCGCGGGCCCGATCCCGACCCCCCCGACTCGCGGCCCCGCGGCCCGGAACGGCTTGTTTGTGAGCTGTTAGCGGGTGCCTTGGGAGGTGCTGCCACCGGAGTTAGGCTTCGAGCAACGCACTAGCGACAAGCCTGAACCGGCCTCAATGCCGAGCCCGGCGGCTTCTGACGAAGGGGTCACGCTCATGTTTGCATTTCAGAGGGGGAGAGGCGCGCGCCACAGGGTGCTGGGACTCGCGACGGCGGTCGCGGTCGCACTGGGGTTCGTGGCCGTCGGCCCCGCGGCTGCGCAGGCGGCTGCTTTCGACCAGTCGATCTCGGGCACCGTGTCGTTCAAGGCCGACAAGAAGTTCAAGGTCGGCCTGAATCACGGATACCTCAGCGTTCTGGGTACGAACTGCATCCACGTCGACTCGTCGCGCTATCAGCTGAGCTGGAAGGGCAACGCGTACACCGTGAAGTTCGCCGAGGCCGGCTCGTACAAGATCTCCTACTCGCCCTACAACAAGAGCTCCAAGGCACCGTTCGAGTTCGCGGCCGACGCGTACGCGGGTTCGAAACCGACCGACTGCAAGCAGGCCAAGGCGATCAAGGTCGGGGCTTCGCAGAAGGTGACGAAGCGCGATATCAACCTGGTGGCGAACGGCATGGTGCAGGCCGGCGGTATCAAGCTCAAGAGCGGAGAATCGCTCGCCTTCTTCGACGCGAAGAGCGGCAAGCTGGTGGCCTCGCAGTCGCAGGCCTCCGGCGCCGTGCTCGCGCACGCGGTCGCCCCCGGCACTTACAAAGCGGCAAAGGTGCGCTTCGACTACGAAGGAGGAGTGACCGCGAAGGTGCTGCAGGTGTTCGGCGGCTCTAGCAAGTCGCTTGGGAAGGGCACCACCGTCACAGTCAAGGCGGCCAAGGGCCTCAAACTGAACTGGCCGAAGGGCACGGCCGCGAGCGCGAAGTCGTTCAAGAGCTCGGCGACGGTGACCTGGAACGGCGACCCCAACTTCGGCAAGGTCGGCAAGAAGATCACCGCGAAGGTCAAGGGTTTCCCCAAGGGCACGAAGCTCAGCTACAAGTGGATCAATGCCAAGGGAGCCACCGTGAAAGGGGCCAAGCTCAGCTACACTCCCAAGACGAGCGACGCGGGAGGGGCGGTCAGCCTGAGCGTGACCGCGAGCCATCCCAAGTACCTCACCAAGCTCTTCTTCCGAGTGAAGTACATCGACAGGCTGAAGCTCAAGCAGAAGAGCGCGCAGAAGGTGAACGGCAGCACCGCCTCATCGCTGACGGTGCAGGCGGGTACGAAGCTCAGCGTCACGAAGGCGACGTACGACAAGAGCGCCAAGGTGACCTACCGGTGGTACGTCGACAACCACTGGGCCTCGTCGGGTTCGGGATCGAGCTTCACGCCCCCGGACGACGCCAAGAGCGTGCGGCTCGACACCACCTACTCGCGCACTGGGTACGCGACGATGTACAAGACGGTGAACATCACCATCACACCGGCCGCGCCTGCGGAGACTCCCGCTCCGGATACCGGCGCACCCGAGGAGCCCGCGGTGCCGCCCGCTCCGGACGCGGAGCCGCAGGAGACGGTGCCGGGCGACGGGGGCAGCGGCGGAGACAGCGGCGGGGATGCGCCCGACGGCGAGACTCCCGATGCCTCGGATCCGGATCCGAGCGAATCGCCCTCGAGCGAGCAGCCGGATGCTGACCGGCCGAGTGTCGAGCAGCCGGATGCTGAGCAGCCCGGCCCCGACCAGCCGGAGGGCGGCGCACCCGCCGCGGATACGCCGGCGGACTCCGGCGGTGCGGCGGCCCCCGGTGCGGGTGCGGGATCGGCCGATCCCGCACCGGCTGACGGCTGACGGGGCGACCGGCTGACACTGGGCATCCGGTCGCGCGGGGCATCGCGTCGCAGAGAGGCGCGCGATGCCCCGTTCGATCCGAGGATCCCCTGGGTCGATGAGGTTAAACTAGTCGCCGTGCCGAATGCCCAGACCGGAGACCACGTGAAGCCAGACGCCGACCCTCGCGACCCAGCACCCGCTCGCGGTGGCGGAGAACGGCTCGGCGGGCTCGGCAAGGTGCTCATCACGGTCTACGTGATCCTCGCCATCGCGGCGACCTTCCGCTCCGTCTACCAGATCATCTCCAAGTTCGACGAGGCACCGCTGGCCTACTCGCTCTCGGCCGTGTCGGGTGTCGTGTACATCGTCGCCACCGTCGCCCTGGTGAAGCGCACCGGGGTGTGGCGCACCGTCGCCTGGTGCGCGCTGCTGTTCGAGCTCTGCGGCGTGCTGGTCGTCGGCACCCTCAGCCTCGTTGCACCGCAGCTCTTCGCCCACCCCTCGGTTTGGTCGCACTTCGGCAGCGGCTACCTCTTCATTCCGCTGGTGCTGCCGGTGCTGGGCCTCGTGTGGCTGAGTCGCACCGGTCGGCGGGAGAAGGTCTGATGCGGGTCATCGAGTCGATCGCGGCGGTCGATCCCCGTGATTTCGAGACCGGCAGCTGCGTTGCCATCGGCAAGTTCGACGGTCTGCACCTGGGGCATCAGGCGATCCTGCACCGCCTGAACGATGTCGCGCGAGCTGACGGATCCCATCCCGTGGTCTTCACCTTCGCGGGCAACCCGCTCAGCTACCTGCGGCCAGAGGCCTGCCCGCAGCCGCTCATGAGTCGTGAGCAGCGTCTCGAAGCTTTCGCGGCGGTGGGCGTCGAGGTTTGCGTGATGGTCGACTTCGACGAGGCGCTCGCGTCGATGCCGGCCGAGCAGTTCGTCACCGAAGTGCTCGTCGACAGGCTGCGTGCCAGGCACGTGATCATGGGCAACGACTTCCGCTTCGGTCACCGCGGCGCGGGCGATGGCGAGCTGCTGCGTCGGCTGGGCCGGCAGCACGGTTTCACGGCGGAGGTGCTCGACCTGGTCGAGGATCCCGTGGTCGGGCCGATGTCGTCGTCCCGCGTGCGCGACGCCCTGCTCTCGGGCGACGTCGACGCCGCCGCGCTCATGCTCGGCCGCGACCCCGCGGTACGCGGTGAGGTGGTGCACGGCGACGCCCGCGGGCGCACTATCGGCTTTCCCACGGCCAACCTCGGCGGCCGCATCGAGGGGCTGGTACCGGCCGACGGCGTGTACGCGGGCTGGGCCGTGATCGACGACGCCGATCCTCAGCCCGCCGCGATCTCGGTGGGCAACAACCCCACGTTCACCCCCGACGGACAGTCGCGGGTCGAGGCCTTTCTGCTCGACTTCGCGGGCGACCTGTACGGGCGCAGGATCGAGGTGCGCTTCGCGCACCGCTTGCGCGGCATGGAACGCTACGACTCGCTCGACGCCCTCCTCACCCAGATGAACGCCGACGTCACCCGCACGCGCGAACTCCTCGCCGCGGCCACGACCGCCTGATCGGCGCTTGTCGCACAACCCCGGGGTTCGGGTGGTAGGATCGAGGCACGGTCGCGACTCGTGAGCACCGGTGAGCCCCATGCCGCGCATGAGGTCAGGCTCCGAACGACTCACGCGATCCACGTCTCGGCACACGCGCCGAGCCAGCACCACGCCGATCAGGAGATCCATTGGCAACCACCACTGCCACGCGTCAGCCCGCGAAGACCGCGGGCACGGGCGCTGTGAACACAGGCACAGCGAGCACGGGCACCGCGAACGCGCCCGCCGCCAAGAGGGGCACGGCCGCGCGCGCGCAGAGCGCGTCTCGCGGAGGCACTCGCCGCAAGCCGCCGCGCAACGAGGGCATCATCCCGCTGCTCGCCCGAGCCGTGCGCGAGGTCGAGGCCTCCGCGCAGCGCGGCAAGGCGACGCCGGCGAACCGCACTAAGTTCCACGTGATCGCGCTGCTCATGCGCGAGGAGCGCGCGCGGGTGAGAACCGACGAGAACGTGAGCGAGGCCGAGCGCGTCGAAACGCTCAAGCGCCTCGACGGCGTTGCCGCGATCCTCGCCAAGACCGCCGCCCGCGACACGAGCCTCATCACCCTGCTCGAGCCCGCGGCCGCCATCACGGAGGCGACGCGACTACTCAAGCGCAAGATGCTGACGCAGGCCGGCATCGAGCTGCCTGAGGAGGAGAAGGCCGCTCCGGAGCCCGCGCAGGCCTACGTGCCGCCGGAGCTCGCCGAGCGCCAGGTCGAGCCGTCGGGCATCGAGGCCCGCATGCTCTCCAACCCGTTCCTCGCCCCCGACCTCACTCCGCCGCAGAAGCCCACCCCCGTGGTGCGTCTCGCCAACTGGGAGCTGCTGGGGCCGCTGCTGAAGTCGTTCGAGCAGGGCGGCGGCGGGGCCGCGTGCATGGATCTGCCGGCACCGCCGATCCCGGATCGCCTCGCGCCGACCGGGCTCGAACTCATGCCGCACCAGGCGAAGTTCCTGGCCGCGGTGGGCGAGGGGCACCGCAGCTTCCTGCTCGCCGATGAGCCGGGCCTCGGCAAGACCGCGCAGTCGGTGATCGCCGCCTCGGTCGCGAACGCCTACCCGCTGCTCGTGGTCGTGCCCAACGTCGTGAAGATGAACTGGGCGCGCGAGGTCGAGCGGTGGACGCCGCAGCGTCGCGTCACCGTCATTCACGGCGACGGTCAAGACATCGACGCCTTCGCCGACGTGTTCGTCGTCAACTACGACATTCTCGACCGTCACCTGAGCTGGATCTCGCGCTTCGGCTTCAAGGGCATGGTCGTCGACGAGGCGCACATGATCAAGAACGTGCAGTCGCAGCGATCCCGCAACGTGCTCGCCATCGCCGAGAGCATCCGCGAGCGCACCCCGGGTGTGTCGCCGCTGCTCGTCGCGCTCACCGGCACGCCGCTCATCAACGACATCGACGACTTCCGCGCCATCTGGCGCTTCCTCGGCTGGACCGACGGCGAGAAGCCCGGCCCCGAGCTCATGGCCCGGCTCGAGAACAACGGCTGGACCCCCGCCGACGCCTCGTTCTACCCCGAGGCGCGCCAGAGCGTCATCGACATGGGCATCGTGCGCCGCCGCAAGATCGACGTCGCAGCCGACCTGCCGGCGAAGCGCGTGGTCGACCTGCCGGTCGAGCTCGACGACGAGGCGGGCCGCGGCATTCGCGACGCCGAGGCGAAGCTCGCGCGCAAGCTGCTCGACCGCTTCCTCGCGGTCAAGGGCGGCAAGCTGGGCGAGAAGCTCTCCGACGAGGCGATCATCCGCATGGTGTGCGCGCAAGAGCTGGAGGAGTCGAACGCCTCGGCAGACGGGCTCAACGTCTTCACGATGGTGCGGCAGATCGGTCAGGCCAAGGCGGGGCTCGCGGTCGATTACACCGCGCAGCTGGCGCGCTCGGTCGGCAAGGTCGTGTTCTTCGCGAAGCACATCGACGTGATGGATCGCGCCGAGGCGCAGCTCGCGGAGGCGGGGCTGAAGACCGTGTCGATTCGCGGCGACCAGACGGCGGCGTTCCGTCAGCAGCAGATCGACGCATTCAACGACGACCCCGACGTGTCTGTGGCCGTGTGCTCGCTCACCGCGGCGGGCGTCGGCGTCAACCTGCAGGCCTCGTCGAACGTGGTGCTCGCCGAGCTGTCGTGGACCGACGCGGAGCAGACGCAGGCGATCGACCGCGTGCACCGCATCGGCCAGGAAGAGCCGGTCACCGCCTGGCGCATCATCGCCGCGCAGACCATCGACGCCAAGATCGCCGAACTCATCGACGGCAAGGCGGGCCTCGCGGCGCGCGCACTCGACGGTGCCGCCGCGCGCGAGGAAGACGCCGACTCAGTGCAGCTGCTCGCGCTCATCGAGGTGCTGCAGAGCGCCGTGGTGGAGGCGGGCGCTTAGGGTGTGTCTCCTAAATCAGTGCACCGCAGCATGTACCTATTTAGGAGACACGCTGTAGCAGGTGCATTCGCGCGATCAGCGAGCGAGCGCGTAATCCCGCTGTTTCAGCGGGCATGCTAGGTTGGTCTTTCTGCGCGGAGCAGCGGGTCGGTGCCGCCGATCCGCCATCGCGGGAGCCCGGCACCTCGGAGCCGGCGTTCCGCGGCCTCGCGCAGAGTTGACAGGGCAGTGTCACTGAGGAGGGTTTCATGCGTATCGGAGTGCTGTGCTCGGGCGGCGACAGTCCGGGTATGAACGCGGCGATCCGCGGAGCCGTGCTGCGCGGCGTCGAGATTCACGGTTTCGACATGGTCGGCTTCATGGACGGCTGGCGCGGTTTTCACGAGGGCGAGATGGTGGTGCTGGATCGCCCGGCCGTGCGCGGCCTCTCGCCGATGGGCGGAGTGATGCTCGGCACCAGCCGCGTGCCGCCCTTCGTGGGCCGCGAGGGCGACGACATCGATCTCACCGACTTCCGCGCGCGCATGGACGACTACGGCCTCGACGGCTTCCTGCTGATCGGCGGTAACGGCACGCAGACCGTGTCGAAGCTGCTGAGCGACCGCGGCATTCCCGTGGTCGGCCTGCCGAAGACCATCGACAACGACCTCAGCGGCACCGACTACAGCTTCGGCTTCGACACGGCGGTCTCGATCGCGAGCGAGGCCATCGACCGCCTGCGCACCACGGGCGAGTCGCACCGGCGCTGCATGGTGCTCGAGGTGATGGGCCGACACGTGGGCTGGATCGCGTTGCACGCGGGCATGGCAGGCGGTGCCCAGGCGATGCTGCTGCCCGAGTTTCCGGAGACGCCCGAGCAGATCTGCGAGTGGGTGACGAGCGTGCGGGATCGCGGCAGGTCGTCGCTCGTCGTCGTCGCCGAGGGCTTCCAACTCTCCGGGCCCGATGGCGGGGTGACGCGCGACAGCCTCGACGAGTTCGGCCGACCCCGGCTCGGTGGCATCGCGGAGGTGCTCGCACCGATCATCGAGGCGGGCACCGGGATCGTGACCCGCGCGACCGTGCTCGGCCACGTGCAGCGAGGCGGATCCCCCACCGCCTTCGACCGGGTGCTCGCCACCCGCACCGGCCTCGCGGGTGCCGACGCGATCAGGCGCGGCGAGTGGGGCACCATGGTGGCCCTGCACGGCGACGTCATCGAACCGGTGCCGTTCGCCGAGGCGGTCGGCCGGCTCAAGACGGTGCCGGAAGAGCGGTATGAGCAGACCAGACTCAACTTCGGGTGAGGTTTTCGGTTTGCGGTTGGCCGATCCCGAGCTCGGGATCGGCTACGAAACCGCGTGTCTGCAAAGTGAACAGTAGGTGAACCTGAGGTCTCAGCTTGACCTGCTGGAACCGAGGTGAAACCATAAATGTGACGCGTGCGGAAGAACTCTGAAGACTGAACGGTCGGTGAACTTCAGGTGACATCGTGGGCGTCCTCTGAGCCTAAGACTCCGAACGAAGGACGCCGGTGGAACTCACTGTCATCGTGCTGCTGGTCATCGTGCTGGCGCTCTTCTTCGATTTCACCAATGGTTTTCACGACACCGCGAACGCGATGGCCACCCCCATCGCCACCGGTGCGCTGAAGCCGAAGACCGCGGTGCTGCTCGCGGCGGTGCTGAACCTGGTCGGCGCGTTCCTCTCGACCGAGGTCGCCAAGACCATCTCGGGCGGCCTCATCAACGAGGGTGACGGGGGAGTGCTCATCACCCCCGAGATGATCTTCGCCGGTCTCATCGGTGCCATTGTCTGGAACCTCGTGACCTGGCTGTACGGCCTGCCGTCGAGTTCGTCGCATGCGCTCTTCGGCGGCCTCATCGGCGCGGCGATCGTGGGGGCCGGAATCGCGTCGATCAACGGCGGGGTGCTGCTGTCGAAGATCATCATCCCCGCGATCGCGGCTCCGCTCACCGCGGGCATCGTGGCCTTCACTGCGACCCGCGTCGCCTACGCCATCACGCGTCGTCACGACGGCAAGACAGACGGCCGCGGTCGCTTCCGCTACGCGCAGATCGCCTCGTCCTCCCTCATCGCGCTCGCGCACGGCACCAACGACGCGCAGAAGACCATGGGCGTCATCACTCTGGCGCTGATCACGGTGGGCTGGCAGTCCGCCTCGCACGCCGACCCGCAGCTGTGGGTCATCGTCGCGTGCGCCTTCACGATCGCCCTGGGCACCTACATGGGCGGCTGGCGCATCATCCGCACCCTCGGCAAGGGGCTCACCGATGTCAAGCCCGCCCAGGGGTTTTCGGCCGAGGCGTCCACGGCATCCACGATCCTCGCCTCCAGTGCCCTCGGATTCGCCCTGTCGACGACCCAGGTCGCGTCGGGGTCGGTGATCGGCTCGGGACTGGGTCGACGCGGGTCCAAGGTGCGGTGGCGGACCGCTGGGCGCATCATGATCGGCTGGGTGCTGACCCTGCCCGCCGCCGGCGCGGTGGGTGCGCTGGCGGCGCTCGTGGTGGTCTGGCTCGGCCAGGTGGTGGGCGTGCTCATCGGCGCGGTCGCGGCGGTCGCGATCGTGCTGGTGATCTTCCTGCGGTCGCGGCGCAACGAGGTCACCCACGCGAACGC
>JBKEBN010000168.1:0-31675 GCA_047973175.1 Leucobacter sp. | reverse complement strand
ACCAGGCTCTGATCGAGGCCGACGGCACCGACAACAAGCAGCGCGTCGGCGCGAACGCGATCCTGGGCGTGAGCCTCGCGGTCGCGCACGCGGCCGCCGAGTCTGCCGGCCTGCCGCTCTACCGCTACCTGGGCGGCCCCACCGCGTGCACCCTGCCGGTGCCGCTCATGAACATCATCAACGGCGGCGCGCACGCCGACACGGGCGTCGACATCCAGGAGTTCATGGCGGTGCCCCTGGGCGCCGAGACCTTTAGCGAGGGCCTGCGCTGGGGCGTCGAGGTCTACCACGCGCTCAAGGCGCTGCTGAAGGAGAAGGGCTACGCGACCGCGCTGGGCGACGAGGGCGGCTTCGCCCCCGATCTCGAACACAATGCCGCCGCGCTGGACCTGATCGTCGAGGCGATCACGCGCGCCGGCCTCGAGCCCGGGCGCGACGTGGCCGTGGCGCTCGACGTCGCGTCGACGGAGTTCTTCGAGAACGGCGTCTACAGCTTCGAGGGCCAGAGCCGCACGGCGGCCGAGATGACCGCGTACTACCGCGACCTCCTCGACCGCTACCCGCTCGTGTCGATCGAGGATCCTCTGGCCGAGGACGACTGGGAGGGCTGGCAGCACCTCACCGCGGAACTCGGCGACCGCGTGCAGCTCGTCGGCGACGACCTCTTCGTCACCAACCCCGCCCGCCTCGCCGACGGCATCGAGAAGGGCGCGGCGAACTCGATCCTCGTGAAGGTGAACCAGATCGGCACCCTCACCGAGACCTTCGACGCCGTGCAGCTCGCCCAGCGCTCGGGCTACACCGCCGTGATGTCGCACCGTTCGGGCGAGACAGAAGACGTGACCATCGCCGATCTCGCGGTCGCCACCGACTGCGGGCAGATCAAGACCGGTGCTCCGGCGCGCTCCGACCGCGTTGCGAAGTACAACCAGCTGCTGCGCATCGAGGAAGAGCTGGGGGGCGCGGCCCAGTACGCAGGCAGCAGCGCTTTCCCGCGCTTCTCGGCCTAGTTTTCGCTGCTGAGTCGGGTAGACGAACGCTGTGAACGACGAGCACCGTGAAACGCTGGGCTGAAGACTTCGGGGCCTGGGCCTCGAGCCTGCGGTTCAGCGGTTTCACGGTGCTCGTGGTTCTGCTGGTGATCGGCGGTGCCGTGATCATCAGCCCGAGCCTGTCGACCTACGTGCAGCAGCGACGCGAGATCGCCGAACTGCGCGAGAGCGTGCGGTTGCATCAGGAAACCGTGAACAAGATCGACGCCGAGCGGGCGAAGTGGAAAGATCCGGCCTACGTGCGCGCGCAGGCTCGCGATCGGCTCTTCTACGTCATGCCGGGGGAGACTCAGCTCAACGTCATCGACGACGTGACGATGCCCGTCGAGTCCGAAGACGAGACCAACGCCGAGCTCGCCCACATCCAGAGCAACTGGGCTCGCGGGCTCGCGGGGTCGTTCTTGACCGCGGGAACGACCGATACCCCGCCGGAGGAGCTGGGCGGTGCGGGCGGTGCCGATCCCGAACCCGGGGCAGAGGGGGCGGCCGAGAAAGACGCGGCCGCAGATGCTAAGACGACCGACGCCGAGTAGACCGACTCCGAGCCGACCGACGCCGAGACCAACGAGTAGAGAGAGCCGCATGCCACGTCCCCCGTACGAGCCGCCGACCGAAGCCGACACCGCGGCGGTGAGCGAGCAGCTCGGCCGCGAAGCGCGAGGCGTCGTCGGCATCGCGGCGCGCGCCGCCGATGGCAGCCCTGCGGTCGTGGCGACCGCCCCGCGGCTGCCCGACGGGTCGCCGTTTCCCACCTTCTACTACCTGTGCCACCCCGACGCCGTAGCCGCGGCATCGCGACTCGAAGCCGTGGGAACGATGACCGAGTTCAACGAGATGCTCACCGAAGACGAAGCACTGCGCGAGCAGTATCAGCGGGCTCACGAGCAGTACATCGCCGACCGCGACAGCGTGGGCGAGGTCGCCGAGATCGCGGGTGTGAGCGCGGGCGGCATGCCGACGCGCGTCAAGTGCCTGCACGCGCTCATCGGCCACGCGCTGGCCGCCGGGCCGGGCGTCAACCCCATCGGCGACATCGCGCTGGCCCGCAGCGGGTGGGACGGCTGAGCGGTCGCTGCGATCCTGGGTCGCTGGGCGACAAGGACTGCTGGGGCAACCGGGATCGCCGAGCGGCGGGGATCGCGGTCGCCGTGCGGTGAGCGGCCGCACATACTCCCGGTGGAGGCACCCGCAGGGCGAGGGATATAGAAAGCCGTCGATATAGAAGGCGCGAGATATATCAGAATCTTGCGCGTTTCAGAAGCAGATTCGCATCTTCTCGCCTGTTTTTGCCCGGAATCGTCTGATAGCAACTCGAACCGGGGTAAACTATATCGATCGGGTGCACCGTGCCCGACACACCTGTGTCCGCACGCGAGTGAGGGCACCGTTGTGTACTTGCGCGACAGCATCGTGCGCCAGCATTAACGCGCGGCAGTGTCGCGCACCAACATTATTGCGTCAAACTCATTGCATCAAGGAGACTGCTTCGTGGCGAAGAAGATTCTGATCGTCGGTGGCGGTTACGCCGGCTTTTACACCGCATGGAAGCTGGAGAAGCTGCTCCGTGCAGGCGAGGCCGAGGTGACGATCGTCGATCCGCTGCCCTACATGGCCTATCTGCCCTTCCTGCCCGAGGTGTCTTCGGGCGCGATCGAGCCGCGTCACGCGGTCGTCGCGCGTCGCCGTCACCTGAAGCGCACCCACGACATCGCGGGCAAGGTGACCGGCATCTCGCACGCCACCAAGTCGGTGACCATTACCCCGAACGTGGGGGAGCCCTTCGATTTCGAGTACGACCACATCGTGGTCACCACCGGATCGGTGTCTCGCACGTTCCCCATCCCCGGCATCGCCGACAACGCCATCGGCATGAAGACCATCGAGGAGGCCGTCTTCGTGCGCGACCGCCTCGTCGGCAACTTCGAGCGCGCGGCCACGCTGCCGAAGGACTCGGCCGAGCGCGCGCGCCTCCTCACGGTCACCGTGGTGGGCGGTGGCTTCGCCGGCATCGAGACCATCGCCGAGCTGCGCTCCTTCGCGACCTCGCTGCTTCGTCGCTTCCCCGAGATCTCCTTCGCCGAGACCAAGTTCCACCTGGTCGAGGCGATGGGTCGCATCATGCCCGAGGTCTCGCAGCAGACCGCCGACTGGGTGGTCAACAACCAGACCGGTCGCGGCGTCGACATCCACCTCAACACCCAGCTGACCTCGGCGGCCGACGGCAAGATGGAACTCTCCACCGGCGAGGTCTACGAGAGCGACCTCATCGTCTGGACCGCGGGCGTCATGCCCCGTCCGTTCCTGCGCGGCACCGACCTGCCCATCGGCCCCCGCGGCCACGTCATCGGCAGCCCGAACCTGCGCATCACCACGGAAGACGGCAAGGAACTCGAGGGTGCCTGGACCGCGGGTGACACCTCGCAGGTGCCCGACATCTCCCCGACCCCCGGCCCCGGCGGATTCTGCGTGCCCAACGCACAGCACGCCGTGCGCCAGGCCAAGCTCCTCGCCAAGAACATCGCCGCCGACCTGCGCGGCGAGGGCGTGGCCGAGTACAACCACAAGAACGCGGGAGCGGTCGCCGGTCTCGGCCTGAACAACGGCGTCTTCCAGTCGGGCAACTTCGCGATGAAGGGCTACTTCGCCTGGCTCGCGCACCGCTTCTACCACGGCCTCGCCATGCCCTCGTGGGAGCGCAAGTGGCGCGTGTTCGGCGGCTGGATCGGCAACTTCTTCCTGAGCCGCGACATCGCAAACATCGAGGCCGTGCAGCACCCGCACGCTGTCTTCCAGGAGTTCGCGGCGCGCCCCAAGCCCAAGGTCGAGGCGACCGAGAGCTAGGGCGTGTCTCCTAAATCGGTGCATGCTGCGGAGCGCCCGAAACGCGTGCTCGCTGCGTTGTCGTCGTCGACTTTGCCATCAGCAAAGCTTTCCTCCTCCGCCTTGCGATCACGGGTTTCGGCCACATCCTCGCGATGCACCGATTTAGCAGACACACCCTAGAACCTGCGCCGGAAGTTGCTTCGCAGAAACCGGCGATCTTGAGCAACGCCAAAACCCTGCCCCGGTGCGCCCCGGGCGGGGGTTTTGCGTGCGCGGTGCGCTACTGCCGTCGAGGGGAGGAAAATGCGGGTTGAATCGCGATCTAACCCGGATTTTCCTCCCCTCGACCAAGGGTAGGCGGGTCTAGAGCCGCGAACCCTAGGTTGCGGGCTCAGGGAACCCCCGGTCTTGGGAGAGTTCGGGCTCAGATGCCGCCGCCTCCGCCGCCACCCCCGCCTCCGCCGGAGGAGCCGCCGCCAGACGAGCCGCCACTCGACGAACTCGAAGATGAGCTCGACGAGCTCTGCGTGGTCGGGCTGGTCGCGACGTAGGAGCTGAAGCCCGTGAGCGGCAGCGCGTACACGAACGACGCGCCGCTCGATGAACCCACCCAGTCGGGGGTGGACTCGCGGTAGTGCCTGGCGAGTTCGGCCTGCCACTCCTTCTCGTAGCCGAAGATGACGGCGTAGGGCAGCAGCCGCTCGTAGATCTGCACGATGCGGTTCTCGTCGACCTCTGCTCCGCTGACGCTCTGCAGCACGCGGATGCGATCCGCCTCGGCGAGCCGGATGTACTCGCGCAGACCCAGCAGGTGATCGCGCAGGAGTGCGCCCTGCTCGGTGCGACGGCGCTGCTTGAGAATCAGCGCGGCGACGCCGATGAGCAGCCAGACCAGCACGTTGATCCCCACGGCGAGCAGCAGGGTCATGAGGAGATCGTCCCCGACGAGAATCGAGTACAGCACGGGCAGGCCGAGCGCGAGTACGAAGAGCAGGATGATGATCCAGAGCACGCTCGCACGGTTCTTGGCCACGAGCCCGAGTTCTACCGCCTCCGTTCGGGCACGCCTCTTGACCTCGGCGGCCGTGTCGCCGAGTGCGGTGCTGCGACGGTCGAACCAGACGGTGTTCGCAGACCCGCTGATGCCGCCGAAGCCCCCGAACCCACCGAAGATCCGCGTGAAGACCGTCTGCTCGATGGGCAGCAGGCCCTCGTCGCTGAGCCGCTGCGCGCCGTACTGCCCGGTCGGCTCGTCGTAGAGCAGCCGGATCTTGCGCCGCACGGCGAGGTCAAGCAGTGTCGCGGTCATCGCCTTCTGCCTGGCCTTCATCAGCTCGGCGGAGAGCGCCGCGCTCGTGTTATCGGGCGGCTCGTACTGGGCGATGATCGCGCGCCCAGTCTTCGCGCCGCGCCCTCCGCGGATCAGCGTGATGATCGTGAGCGCGACGGCCGCGATCCCGCATCCGAAGCCGCCGAGCACCAGCGGCGGGAAGCGATCGACGAGGTTGAAGGGGCGCTCGGCGAAGGTGCCGGGTGCGAAACCGACGGCGATCGTCACGTTCTGGCGCGCCCAGATGTCTTGCTCGCTGACGCGGATCGTCGCGCCGTCGACCGTGAGCTCGCAGCGTTCGGTGGATCCGAAGTAGCCGCGGTAGCAGGAAGTGTTGCCGTCGAGTGATTTCTCGAGGCCGTCGTCGAGTGCGATCCTGGCGCTGACGGTGCCGAAGGGCTGCGACCAACCCGTGCCGTTGATGTCCCAGTAGAACTCGTCGGCAGCGGTGTCTTCGAAGTAGCGGGTGACGTCGCGCTGCGTGTATTCCAGCACGTAGCTTTGGCGACCGTGCACGTAGCTGCCCTCGGGCACGGCGATGGTGACTACGAGGTAGTCGCCGTGTTTCTTGGCGGTGTAGGGGCGGGCCTCGCCGCTCTCGTCGGTGACGGACAGGAGGTCGATGTCGGTGGGGTGCCCGTCGTAGACGCGGGGGATCTCGCGGATGATGCCGCGGTTCTGGTTGTAGTCGGGAAAGACCGCGACGAGGGTTTCGGTGGTGGCGAGGGTGGATCGGCCCTCGTCGTCACGACCCAGCGCGAAGTCGGCGTGAAACGAGTCGAACTCGAAGTCGTTGACGTCTGCGCGGCTGATATCGGAGGTGCGGACGACCGAGGTGCGGTCGATCGAGGGGCGCGGGGCTGGAACGGGCTGGGCCGCCACCCGTTGCACAGCGGCGGAGGCCGCAGCGGGCTGGCCGCCCCACCCAGCGAGTGCGACACCGGTGAGCACGATGCCCGCGAGGGCGAGGATCCCGAACAGCCGCGCGAGCTTCCCCATGCACCGAGTATAAGCACCGCACCGTCACTCGGCGGGCGCGTGCTTCGACAGAAACTGGTACATCTCGGTGTCGTCGACGCCGGGAAAGGTGCCAGTGGGCAGCGGAGCGAGCACGTGCGCGTGCATGCGCGCGCTCGGCCACGCCTTGCCCCGCCAGCGCTGCAGCAGCTCGGGGCTCGGCGTGCGGCAGCAGCCCTCATCGGGGCAGGTCGAGATGCCGCGCACGTGCGTGTCGCGCCCGCGAAACCACTTGGCGTCGTCGAAGGCAACACCGCAGGCGATCGCGTACGGCCCGAGTTCGGCTTCTCCGGTCTGCACGCTCGTCCAGAATGTTCCAGCTGGAGTGTCGGTGTACTGGTGAAACTCGTTGGTGCGGTTGGTGCGGTTGAAGGCCGTGCGGCCGCCCCACTTCTGGCAGAGGATCTCGCCCTCGATCGATCCCGAATCGTCTTTCGGAAAGGGCAATCCGTTGTTGGCGTAGCCGCGCACGAGCGCGCCCTGGCCGTCGCTGCGGTAGTGGTGCGTGCGCAGGTCGAGGTGGCGGGTGGCGATGTTGGTGAAGCGGTGGGCCGCTGCCTCGTGGGTCACGCCGAACGCGTCGCGGAGGTCTTCGATGGCGAGGTTGCGGTTGCGCTTGGCCTGCTGCAAAAACTCGATGGCGCGCGCCTCGGGCATGAGGCAGGCTGCGGCGAAGTAGTTGATCTGCAGGCGCTGCTCGAGAAACTCGGCGTAGCTCGCGGGTGCGGTGTGGCTCAGCACGCGGTGCCCCATGGCCTGCAGCGCGAGTGAGCGCAGGCCGTGCCCGCCCGGGATCGACGCCGGGGGCAGGTAGATGCGGCCGTTCTCGATGTCGGTGATGCTGCGGGTGTTCGAGGGCAGGTCGTCGACGAAGGTGAGCGTGAAGCCCAGCATCTCGGCGAGCATCGCGACGGTGCGGTGGGTGACGGCACCGGTGGTGTGGCCGATGCGGCGCATGAGGTCGGAGGCGACGAGTTCGATGTCGTGCATGTAGTTGTCGCACTCGCTCATCTTGAGGCGAATGGCGGTGTTGGCGCGGCGGGCTTCTTCCGAGGTGGTGGCTGCGGCTCGGGATCGCCTCGCGAGTTCGCGGTGCAGGCCGACGAGGGCCTTGAGGGTGTCGTCGTTCAGCGTGCGGGGCGTGCGCACGTGGGGGAGTCCCAGGCGCTGGTAGCCGGGCGCGGTTTGCGCGCGTTCGAGCTCGATCTCGAGGGCGCTGCGCTCGTCGGGCGCCTCGTGCCTGAGCAGTTCGGTCGGATCGACGTCGAGCTCGCGAGCGATCGCCTGCAACAGGCCGAGGCGCGGTTCTCGGCGTCCATTCTCGATGTGGGAGAGCTGGCTGGCGACGACGCCCACGCGATCGCCGAGCTGTTCGAGCGTGAGGCCGGAGCGCGTGCGAAAGTAGCGCAGCCGCTTGCCCAGCAGGAGGCGGTCGAGTTCGGCCTGACTTTGAGTGGGTGTCACTTCAAGGGTCACACATTGACTATATGTCAAGAAGTGTAAAAATTTACAGACTGATTGGTGAATCTGAGGTGAACAGGGCCTCCAGAATGGACATGTTACCGATTCTTCACGACGGCGACGATCCCGCATCAGCGGAGTGGCGCGACGTGAGATCCAGAATCAGATCCTGAGGAGAACCAACTTCATGAGCGCTAGCCTGGCAGTCGAGGCCGAGATTTCGATCGCGGACCTCGTGCGCGCTGATGCAACAACCGACAACCCCGAGGTGCTCGCCTGGGTCACCGAGGTGGCGGAGCTGACTCAGCCCGACGCCGTCGTGTTGTGCGACGGCTCGCAAGACGAGTGGAATCGCCTCACCTCCGAGATGGTCGAGTCGGGCACCCTGATCCCGCTCAATAAAGATCTGCGGCCCGGCAGTTTTCTCGCGCGTTCTCATCCCGGCGACGTGGCGCGCGTCGAGGATCGCACCTTCATCTGCTCCGAGAAGGAGGAGGATGCCGGCCCCACGAACAACTGGATGGCTCCCGCTGAGATGAAGGCCGAACTCACTCCGCTGTTCGACGGCGTGATGCGCGGCCGCACGATGTACGTCGTACCGTTCTCGATGGGCCCCGTCGGTGGAGCCATCACGCAGCTCGGGATCGAGATCACCGACTCGCCCTACGCCGTGCTCAACATGCGCATCATGACCCGCATGGGCCAGGCCGCGCTCGACGGGATCACTCCGGGCAGCGAGTGGGTGCGCACCGTGCACTCGGTCGGTGCGCCGCTCGAGCCGGGGCAGGAGGACGACGCCTGGCCCTGCAACGACACCAAGTACATCACCCACTTCCCCGAGACGCTCGAGGTGTGGTCGTACGGCTCGGGCTACGGCGGCAACGCCCTGCTCTCGAAGAAGTGCTTCGCGCTGCGCATCGCCTCGGTGATGGGCAAGAACGAGGGCTGGCTCGCCGAGCACATGCTGCTGCTCAAGCTCACCAACACCGAGACCGGCAAGGCCTACCACCTCTCGGCGGCCTTCCCCTCGGCGTGCGGCAAGACCAACCTCGCCATGCTGCAGCCCACCATCCCCGGCTGGAAGGTCGAGACCATCGGCGATGACATCGCCTGGCTGCGTCCCGGCAAAGACGGCCGTCTCTACGCGATCAACCCCGAAGCAGGCTTCTTCGGCGTTGCCCCCGGCACCGGCGAATCGACCAACCCGGTCGCGATGGAGACCCTCTGGGGCAACACCATCTACACCAACGTGGCGCTGACCGACGACGGCGACGTGTGGTGGGAGGGCAAGACCGACGCGGTGCCCGAGCACCTCATCGACTGGCAGGGCAACGACTGGACCCCTGACGCCGATCGCCCGGCGGCCCACCCGAACTCGCGCTTCACCGTGCCGATCCAGCAGACCCCGACGCTCGCCGCCGACTGGTACGAGCAGGACGGCGTTCCGCTCGACGCGATCCTCTTCGGCGGCCGCCGCGCCACCAACGTTCCGCTCGTCGCGCAGTCGCTGTCGTGGGATCACGGCGTGTTCGTGGGCGCGACCATCTCGTCGGAGAAGACCGCGGCCCAGGAGGGCACCGTCGGCGAGCTTCGCCGCGACCCCTTCGCCATGCTGCCCTTCTGCGGCTACAACATGGCCGACTACTGGGGCCACTGGCTCGAAATGGGCGAGACGGTCGGCGAGAACGCCCCCAAGATGTTCCAGGTCAACTGGTTCCGCAAGGGTGCCGACGGAAGCTACCTGTGGCCCGGCTTCGGCGACAACTCGCGCGTGATCGACTGGATCATTCGCCGCGTCGAGGGCGATGTCGAGGGGCGCGAGACTCCGATCGGCGTCGTTCCTGTCGAGGGCGAACTCAACCTCGACGGTCTCGACCTGACGGATGAGGCGCTCGAAGAGCTGTTCGCAATCGACGCCACCTCGTGGCTCGCCGAAGCCGACCTCACCGAGGAGTTCTTCGGCCAGTTCGGCGATCGTCTGCCGTCCGCGCTGCGCGCACAGCTGGTCGGCCTGCGCGAGCGCCTCAGCGCCTGAGCGCCGTGTGATCCTGCGGGTGTGATTCCCGCGATTCGGGATCGTGCCGACGAATCGGGCTCCCGCCCGAGTCGGCCTCGATCCCGACCCAGACCGTAAGCCCCGCCGTTCTGCCCAACGGCGGGGCTTACTCTATGCCGGTAGGCTTGCACTGTAACCGGGCGCGAGTCGCGCCCGGGGCAGCACCGCGCGACGCGCTGCGTCGCTCTGAGTGAGTGCTGCCCCCCTATAGCCCAATTGGCAGAGGCGGCGGACTTAAAATCCGTTCAGTCTGGGTTCGAATCCCAGTGGGGGGACGTGTTCTTTCTGATCAGGACGCATTTACAATCGAACTGCATTTGACAAATAGCCGGAAAGTCAGCGTTTACTCGGCGCTTTGAAAGAACTCGTCCAACGCCGCAGTCGCATCCGTGACTTGACGAAAATGGTCGGGTGCGCTGCAACGGCGCGAGCGAGGACTATGCAGCTGCGAACTCTACGGGGCGCACATTCGACACGCGCGCGCCGGTCGGAATCGGGAGAAGCGCGGGCAGGTTCACGCCGTGCGGCTGGGTTTCCAGGTAGTCGAGGAAAGCGCCGATGGTGACGATGCCCGAGGGAGGTTCGCTAGTCATGTCATCCGCGTCGCCTGCGTAGATCGCTGAATCCGAGGGAATGAAAGACACTTGCCGTACATGGTTGGTACCTCGCACGAACACGTTCGCGTAGCCGCCAGCGAGCATCATGACGCGGCGCATGACGGTGCCGAGGTGTTCATCTTCGAGGGCGGGCACGACGGGAGTTTCACCGCTGTTGTCAACGACGTCCAGGGGGATGTTGAGTGTGCCGATGTTCCAGATGACTTCACTAGTGAACTCTCTGAGGGTGTCGCGGTCGCTCATGGTTGCTCCTTGCCTATGTTGATTCTAGTGTTCTGCGCCGGAAGTTGCTTTGCAGAGACCGGTGCTCTCGGGGTGTCTCGCAAGGCGGAGGAGGAGGCTTTGCTGGTGGCAAAGTCGACGACGACAACGCGGCGAGACGCTCCGAGAGTGCCGGGATATGCGAAGCGAATTTCCGGCGCAGGACACTAGCTGCGATCTGTTGGATGCGGCTGGTTGATTCGTGTAGCGCCGTCTGAACGTCGGTCGTGTTGTCGATGCGTCGCACATGGACGGTTTGCTCTTGCTCTTCGGGGTAGAGGATGTGGATGTGCGCGTAGCCGTGGCAGATGTCGGCTCTGGTAAGAGGTTCCG
Source organism: Leucobacter sp. (assembly GCA_047973175.1). GTDB lineage: Bacteria > Actinomycetota > Actinomycetes > Actinomycetales > Microbacteriaceae > Leucobacter. Next base: position 20,725 of record JBKEBN010000168.1, on the reverse strand, counting down.
GTTCCCAGGTGTCGGTTGAGGCGCTGAATGACACGGCTGTGAGTGAGAAGTCGGCGATGCCGTTTTCATTCGCCCATGTCCACACGTTGATATTCACGAAGTCATCATCTGCGCAGGGCAGCGGGTATTTGCGTTCAGTGCATTCGTGACGCGGGGGCGGTTCGTAGTCGCCTACAAGTTGCTGTTCTTCGAGGTTGGCCTCTCGCTGCTTGTCTGCGCGTCGTTGCGTGTGCTTCGCTTGTTGCCCTCTGCGCGGTGTCATTTGCCATAGTCTCCGTCCGCACTGTGCGGGTGTGGTTTACAAGTCGTGGTCGATCGTTTCGTCACTGTCGGGGTGCGCAGCGTTGGTCCAAACCTTTTCAACGTCCCCCGGGATCGCGATGTCATCATCGCCGGAACCACCGACATTCCCACCGATGCGAGTCTCCGGGGCGAGGGGCTGGTCAAACGCGCCGCCTTCACTCGCTGGTGGTAACTTGTTCTCGAATCCCAGTAGGGGGACGCATTTCAGTGCAGGCCAGTGTTGCCGCCGTAAGAACCGGTTCTCGTTCGGCGATAAACTAGCAGACTAGACGTCCGGTAAGCCGGTACATTTCGGGTTCGACTCCCGGCGGACGTACGTGTTCTTCGCAAAAGTGCTGCTCGTCGTCGTCATCGTTCTCATCGTCGTGCTGGCGATGTGGCTGCGCCTGCGCAGGTGGCGCAACCGGCGAGCGGCTGAGCAGCGCGCGCTGCAGCGCGAGATCGAACGGGATCTGCGCGACGACCGGTAGCGAACGAGCGCTGGCACATCTCCGCAGCGCCCCGGTCACATCCGTTTCATAGCCCCGCTCGATAGGATGCAGGCATGCCTGGTGGATGGATTGCCGCAATTATCGCGATCGGTGTCGTCGTCATACTGATCGCCTATGTCTGGATCACGTACAACTCCCTCGTGGCGCTGCGCATGCGCGTCGACGAGGCGTGGAGCGACATCACGGTGCAGTTGAAACGCCGGGCCGACCTGATCCCGACCCTTGTAGAGACCGTGAAGGGTTACGCGACTCACGAGCGTGGCGTCTTCGAGGAGGTCACCAAGGCCCGTGCCGAGACCATCTCGGCGCAGGGGCCCACCGAGGCGTCTGAGGCCGAGGGCCACATGCAGGCCGCGCTCAAGAGTATCTTCGCTGTGGCCGAGGCCTACCCGCAGCTCCAGGCCAGCCAGAACTTCTTGCAACTGCAGAGCGACCTGGTCGACACCGAGAACAAGATTCAGGCCGCGCGCCGTTTCTACAACGGCGGCGTGCGCGAGTACAACACCAAGATCCAGGTGTTCCCCAACACCATCTTCGCCCGCGGTCTGGGCTTCACCGAGCGCGACTTCTTCGAGGTCGAGAACGTCGCTTCGATCTCGGAGCCGCCGCGCATCCAGTTCTAGGGCGCGCTCGTGTATCGCGCCATCCGCCGCAACAAGGTCAACAGCTTTCTCATCATTCTGCTGTTCGTCGCGATCATCGGCGGGCTCGGCTGGCTTGCGGCGTACGTCTACAGTTCGCCCTGGATCGTGATCGCCGTGCTGGTCTTCGCCGGCGGCTACGCGCTCTTCCAGTACTTCGCGGCCGGTCGCCAGGCGATCTCGATGAGCGGCGCTCGCCGCATCTCCAAGGCCGACAACCCCAGGCTCTACCGCATCGTCGAGAACCTCGCGATCACGACCGGCACCCCGATGCCGGAGGTCTACGTCGTCGACGATCCCGCGCCGAACGCGTTCGCCACCGGGCGCGATCCCGAGCACGCCATGGTGGCCGCGACGACCGGCCTGCTCGACATCATGACGGACCCCGAGCTCGAGGGCGTCATGGCGCACGAGCTCGGGCACGTGCGCAACTACGACATTCGCGTTTCGATGATCGTGTACGGGCTCGTCGTGGCCATCGGCATGCTCGCCGACATGTTCATGCGCATGGCCTTCTTCTCGCGCAACAACAGCAACCCGATCATGCTGATCTTCGGGCTCGCGGCGATGCTCGTCGCACCGCTGGTCGCGTCGGTCGTGCAGCTGGCGGTGTCTCGTCAGCGCGAGTACCTCGCCGATGCCACCGGCGCGCTCACGACGCGACACCCCGAGGCCCTGGCGAGTGCGCTGCACAAGCTCTCGGAGTACGGTCGACCCCTGCAGAAGCAGCAGTCGAGCATGGCGCATCTCTGGATCGCCGACCCGCTGAAGCCCGGCATCATGGATCGCCTCTTCGCGACGCACCCGCCGATTCCGGATCGCATTCGTCGCCTGCTCGACATCGGCGGCAAGTTCTGATGAGCGGACGCGGGGGAATATTCGGGGCCCCGTCGGCGTTCTCTTCAATGGTGCATGTGTTGGCTCATCAGCCAAGAGCGCTGAGATAGAACGCACCGAGTAGAGGAGGCCAGCCCACCCGTGTCGAGCATGTTCCGTTCCCTGTCGGTGCGCAACTACCGCATCTGGTTCGGGGGAGCGCTCGTCTCGAACATCGGCGCGTGGATGCAGACCACCACCCAGAACTGGGTCGTGCTCACCGAACTGACCGACAACAACGCCGCGGCGGTCGGCGCGACGATGGCGCTGCAGTTCGGCCCGCAGCTGCTGCTGGTGCCGTTCAGCGGGGCGGTGGCAGATCGCTTCGACCGCCGCAAGGTGCTGCTCGTCACCCAGAGCCTGCTGATGCTGCTCGCGGCGGGGCTCGGCCTGCTGCTCATCACCGGCGTCGCGCAGCTGTGGCACCTCTACGCCTTCGCACTGGCACTCGGCGTCGTCAACGCCTTCGACACCACCTCGCGGCAGGCGTTCGTCTCCGACCTGGTCGGCCCGACCCAGATGTCGAACGCCGTCGCGCTCAACTCGGCGTCGTTCAACTCGGCGCGGCTCGTCGGCCCGGCGGTGGCCGGCGTGCTCATCGCGATCGTCGGCTCGGGGTGGGTGTTCATGATCAACGCGGTCTCGTTCATCGCCGTGCTGGGTGCGCTGATGCTCATCAGGCTGCCGAGCAGGCCACGGCCGAAGGGCCCGCGGGAGTCGCAGCTGCGTCAGCTGTCGGCGGGCTTCAGCTACGTGCGGGGCCGACACGACCTGCTGGTGATCTTCGTAATGGTGTTCCTGGTCGGTGCTTTCAGCATGAATTTCCCGGTGATCTCGTCGACCATGGCGGTCGAGTTCGGGCGCGGGGCGAGCGACTACGGTCTGCTCTCTTCGATTCTCGCCATCGGGTCGCTGTCGGGTGCGCTGCTCTCGGCGAGACGGCCCGAGGCTCGCATGCGCGTGGTAATCATTGCCGTCGGCGGCATCGGCTTGGTGAGCCTCGTGGCCGCGCTCATGCCGACGTTCTGGACCTTCGCCGCCACACTCGTCTTCTTCGGCCTCGCCATCTCGACGATGCTGACGACCGCCAACGGCTTCGTGCAGACGACCGCCGACCCCAGGGTGCGCGGCCGCGTGCTCGCACTCTACGTCGCCGTGCTCATGGGCGGCACGCCGATCGGGGCACCGCTCGTCGGTGCGGCCGCCGATGCGCTCGGGCCGCGTTCGACGCTGATCATCAGCGCACTCGCCGGCTTCGCCGCGTTCGGGATCGGCCTGGCCTGGCTCTTCACCGAGCGTCGACTGCGCTTTCACCACGACAGGGGCCTGCACTGGCAGGTCACCCACGTGGGACGACCGGGAGTGGAGGACGACCCCGGGCAGCAGCTCGAGACCCTCACCGCGCCGATCTCGGTGCTGCGTCGCGGCACGCCCGTGATCGGCTCGGGGGAGTCGGCCCCGATGGAGGGATCGAGCGTCGCCGCGACCGGAGCGATCAGCATCGACGATCCCGACCTCGACGACGATCCCGATGCTGAAGGGAACCCCGACGGGGATCCCGACCTTGATCGGGATCCCCGAAACCCCTAAGCGAGCGCGGGGAAAGGGATTCGGCTTACCCGTCATTCTGCGCGCAGTCGCAGAATCTCATGCAAGACCCTGCAATCAAGCAGCACGCGCACGCAGGATGGCGAGTGCGACCTATCAGCGCGATCAGTAAGCCTGGGTGCAGTGCGAGGTGAGCGCTCCGATGCCCTCGATGGTCACCGTGACTTCGGTGCCGGGGAAGAGGTAGAGCGGCGGCTTGCGCGAGCGGCCGGCACCGCCGGGCGATCCCGTCGAGATGACCGTGCCCGGCAGCAGCGTGAGCGACTGCGAGATCGAGGCGATGAGCTGCTCGACGGTGCGAATCATGTAGCCGGTGGTCGAGTCTTGCACGCGCAGGCCGTCGACATCGGTGGTGAGGTGCAGGGCCTGCGGGTCGGGGATCTCGTCGGCGGTGACCACGATAGGGCCGATCGGGCTGAAGCCGTCGAACGACTTGCAGCGCGACCACTGCGGCTCCTGGAACTGGATGTTGCGGGCCGTGACGTCGTTGATGACCGTGTAGCCGAACACGTAGTCGAGCGCGTCTTCGGCCGAGACGTTCTTGGCGGGCTTGCCGATGATCACGCCGAGCTCGCCCTCGTAGTCGACTTCTTCGCTGAGGTGGGTCGGGATCGGCACCTCGCCCTCGTGCGGACCGAGGGAGTTGGGGAACAGCGAGAACAGGACCGGGCCGGAGTCGTTGTCGAGGTTGAGTTCGCTGGCGTGCTCGTCGTAGTTGAGGCCCACCGCGAGAACGATGGGAGGGTCGATGACGGCGGGTGCGTAGACCGCGTTCTCGAGCGGTATCCACTGATCTGCTGGAAACTCGGCAGCTGCGATGCGCGCGCGATCAAACGCTTCGGGGCCTCCGTCGATGAGCTGTTGCAGCGTGGTGGCTTCGAGGCCGAGCTGCTGCGCCGGGGCGTATGCATCGGCTTCGACGACGACGAGTTCGGGAGCTGAATCGGGGGCAAGTGTCAAGTGTGCAAATCTCACCTATCAAGGCTATCCGACAAGATGAGCAACACCGCTTGAGGCAACGCACACAGTTTGCGGCCGGTTTTGGCGGGTGTCTCATGCACCCCGGAATCTGCCCGGTCGGAAACAGCTCGGTTCCCTCTGAGCGAACGGCGGCGATCCCTCGTCTGATCCGGGTGAGAATTGGAAGATGAGCGAAACAACGAATACGAAGCCGGAGATCGACGCCCCGGAGGGTCCCGCACCCGCCGAACTGGAGATCGTGGACATCATCGAGGGAACCGGCGACGAGGCGCTGGCCGGGTCGACGGTCGACGTGCACTACCTCGGCGTCGAGTACGACACCGGCGAGGAGTTCGACTCGTCGTGGAGCCGCGGGGAGTCGATCAACTTTCCGCTGCGCGCCCTGATTCAGGGCTGGCAGGTGGGTATTCCCGGCATGCGGGTCGGCGGTCGCCGCAAGCTCACTGTGCCCCCGGAGCAGGCCTACGGCACCGCTGGCGGCCACCCGCTCTCGGGCAAGACCCTCATCTTCGTCATCGACCTGTTGGGCGTCAGCTGATCAGCGAAGGCGATTTCTCGCCTTCGCCAGCTGACGCCGAGCCCGTCTCGGGCTCGGTTCGATGCGGTGGTGGGCTGAACAGCAACGAGAGGGACCTTACGGAACTGTTTCCGTAAGGCCCCTCTCGTTCGCCGTTCTACTTGCGAACCGTCTTGCTCTTCGACGTGCTCGAAACCGCCTGGTACCCGGGTTTTGAACCGGTCACCTTAACCGTGATCTTCTTGCCCGCGTCACTCTTCTTGAGCGCGTAGGTGGTCTTGGTCGCACCCTTGATGTTCTTGCCGTTGAGTTTCCACTGATACTTGAGCTTGACCGAAGTCGGGTTCCAGGTGCCCGGCTTCGCGGTCAGCTTGCTCCCGACCTTCGCCGTTCCCGAGATCTTCGGAGTCGCCGGAGTGATCTTCGCGCGTGCGATGCTCTTGGTCTTGGCTGAGGTCTTCGACGTAGAAACGTATCCGGTCTTCGATCCTGTGACGGTGACCGTGATCTGACGGCCCACATCTTTGGTGGTGAGCTTGTACTTCGCGGCTGTCGCGCCCTTGATCGAAGAGCCGTTGCGCTTCCACTGGTACGTGAAGGAAACGCCGCTGCCCCAGTCACCCGGCTTCGCGGTGAGGGTCTTGCCGAACGTCTTCGAACCGCCGATTGTCGGGGTGGCGGCCGGTAGTTTTTGCCCGACGGAGAGACTGTATTCTTTGCCGATGCTGCTCCAGCCCGAGCCGGCGTCTACCTGAACGAAGAACTGTCCTGCTGGTAGAGACACCGATTGCTTCATCAGCCAACTACCATCGGCGTGAGAACTGTTCAGATCGAATGAGTGCAGAGTCTGTCCGCTGGCATTGAGCACTCTGACGTAGTATGCGTTGCCCGAGACCGATGCCGGGAACTTGAAACTCAGAACTCCACTCGTGCTCTTGGAAGAATTGAGTACGTAGTAGTCCTGATCGGTGTTGTTGGTGATTGCGCCGCGGATGGTTTGTCCGAGGGTGAGGGGGTCTGCGGTGGCGCGGTTGTCGTTGAATTCGGTTTCGACGGTGCCGGGGGTGACATCGACGCGCAGTGCGTACTGTTTGCCGATGCTGCTCCAGCCGGAGCCGGCGTCGACCTGGACGAAGGCCTGCCCTGCTGGGAGGAAGGTGGCGAAGTCTGCGACTCGTGTGCCGTCGGCATCGGATCCGGTGAGGTCGAACGAGAAGTAGTTCTTGCCGTTGGCGTCTTGGATTCTGAGGTAGTAGGCGTTGCCGGAGACGGAGTTTGGGAAGGTGAATTGGATCTTGGTGCGTCCGGCCTGCGGCACGTTGAGGCGGAAGTAGTCCTGATCGGTGTTGTTGGAAATAGTTCCGCGCATGGTGTCGCCGAGGGGTAGAGAGTTCGCCTGGTTCCGATTGTTGTTCGGTTCCGACTCATTGCGCGTCGCCCCGGCTGCCGCGGTGGGAGGTGCCGGAGCTGCTGCTGCGGGGCCTTCGGGTTGGGTAGGTGCCTCGGCAGGTGCTGGGACTGCCGCTAAGGGTTCAGAGGCACCGGGTGCATCTGTTTCGTCTGCCTGAGGTGGAGTTGAGTCGCCTTCACCGGGACTCGGAATCTCCGTGACGTCGTCCTCGGCCGCGAACTCCAGGTCTTCGCCCTGCTCGACCACGAACTCGTCGATCGCTTCGGTCTCCTGCTGTGCTAGCGGAGCACTCGACAGTTCGTCTTCCGCGTACGCAGCCGGCCCGAGAGCAACTCCGGAGACGACGAGCGCTGCCGCCGAGATGATCGCCGGAAGCCGAAAGCCGCGCCAGGCTCGAGATGAGGACGATGTTGAAGAGGATCCCATTTGCTGCTCCACGTCGTAGCACAGGTGCGCCGCGCGCGACACCTGGTACCAACTATAGGACAAAATTCAGGCATGTGTAAGTGATCCCTGTCAGTGGAACCTCTGAGGGCGCGATACGAGAGTGTCACACCTTGGTGATAGCGTTTTTTGAGTTGGAGAGCGCTGTGTTCTGGCGGCGTTCGGCTCAAGGAAACGGGGCGGTCGGTGGCAGAGGCTAGTCAGGAAACGCAGGCGAGGGGCCGCATCGATCGCTTCTTCATGATCACGGAACGCGGTTCGAGCTACGGCAACGAGATTCGTGGCGGGCTCGTCACCTTCGTGACGATGGCCTACATCGTGATCCTGAACCCGATCATTCTCACGAGCGGCACCGACGTCGAGGGCAACACACTCGCGTTCCCCGCGGTGAGCGCGGTTACCGCCCTGACCGCGGGAGTGATGACGATTCTCTTCGGCCTCGTCTCGCGGCTGCCCTTCGGGTTCGCGGCGGGCCTCGGCATCAACGCCTTTCTCGCGTTCTCGGTCGTGGGGCAGGTGACCTGGCCCGAGGCGATGGCGCTCGTCGTCATCAACGGCGCACTGATCGTGCTGCTGGCCGCTACGGGTCTGCGTCGCATGATCTTCGACGCGGTGCCGGTGGAACTGAAGCTCGCGATCACGGTCGGCATCGGCCTCTTCATCGCGTTCATCGGCTTCGTCAACTCGGGGTTCGTGACCGCGACGGGGCAGGGATCGCCGCCGGTCGGGCTCGGCGTCGGAGGGTCGGTCTTCACGATCCCGACCCTCATCTTCGTCGTCACCCTGCTGCTCACCGGAGTGCTCGTCGCAGCGAGGGTGAAGGGCGGTCTGCTGATCGGGCTCGTTTCGGGCACTGTGCTGGCCGTGATCGCGGAGGCGATCTGGCACCTCGGCCCGCAGGTCGGGGCCGACGGGGAGGTTGCGAACGCCGGCGGTTGGGGCCTCACCGTGCCCGAGCTCGGCGGTGCGCCCTTCAGCCTGCCGGATCTGAGCCTCGTCGGTGCGGTCAGCTTCGACCTCGGTCGCATCGGCGCGGTGAGCGTCGTGATGCTCGTCTTCACGCTGCTCTTCACCAACTTCTTCGACGCCATGGGCACCATGACGGGGCTCTCGCGCGAGGCCGGCCTCGCCGATGAGAAGGGCAACTTTCCGCGTCTGAAGTCGGCGCTCGTCGTCGAGGGCGTCGGCGCGATCGCCGGCGGGTTCACCTCGTCGTCATCGAACACGGTGTTCATCGAGTCGGGCGCGGGCATCGGCGAGGGGGCGCGCACGGGCCTCGCGAACATCGTGACCGGCGCGCTGTTCCTGCTCGCCATGTTCCTCACCCCGCTCACCCAGATCGTGCCCACCGAGGTCGCCGCCGCGGCACTCGTCATCGTGGGCGCACTCATGATGGCGCAGATCAAGAACATCGACCTCAGCGACTTCCGAGTGCTGCTGCCCGTGTTTCTGACGGTCGCGGTGATGCCGATGACCTACTCCATCGCGAACGGGATCGGTGCCGGTTTCGTCGCCTGGGTGGTCGTGCACGCGCTCAGCGGTCGTGCGCGCCAGGTGCACTGGCTGCTGTGGGTGGTCACCATCGGGTTCGTGATCTTCTTCGCGCGCGGCCCGGTCGAAGCCGCGCTCGGGGTCGGCTGAGCTCGGGATCGCGCCGCAGTAGACGATCGAGTGCCGTTGGCGGCACTTCTTTCTCTTTCTCTAGCTCTTTAGCTGGTTGAGCGGAGGCTGGGCCTCGCTAGCTGGTTGAGCGGAGGCTGGGCCTCCCTAGCTGGTTGAGCGGAGGCCGAAGGCCGGAGTCGAAACCAGAGACGCTGAACTTGCTTGGAATGTTGAAGCTTGTGATTTCGACTGCGCACTGCGTGCTCCGCTCAATCACCTAGATGAGCTGGTTGAGCGGAGGCTACAGGCCGGAGTCGAAACCAGGTACCGACACGTTCCGAGGAACCTCGACTTCGTGATTTCGACTGCGCTCTGCTCCGCTCAATCACCTGGATTGATTTCGACTGCGCACTGCGTGCTTCGCTCAATCACCTGGATTGATTTCGACTTCGGCCTTCGGCCTCCGCTCAATCGCCTAGTACCACCGATCGGAGTTGCTCCACCAGTGCGGGGTCGGCGGCGAACAGCAGCGAGGTGCCCGGCCGTGTCGCGTTATCGCGGCCGAGGATCGCGGCCCCGGCCTCGCGCGCGATGAGCACGCCCGCTGCGTAGTCCCAGGGCTGCAGCCCGCGCTCGAAGTAGGCGTCGAGTCGCCCGGCGGCGAGCATGCAGAGGTCGTAGGCGGCCGATCCGAAACGGCGAATGTCGCGGACGCGGGGGAGCGCGCGCGACAGCATCTCGAGCTGTTCCCGCTTGCGCTCGACCGTGTAGCCGAAGCCGGTGCCGACGAGCGACTGGGAGAGGTCGCGCTGCCCCGAGATGCTCAGGGCTGCGCCGTTCAGGCGCGATCCACCACCCGCCCAGGCCTCGAACAGCTCGCCCGTTCGCGGGTTGAACACCGCCCCCGCGATGGTGCGGCGACCGTCTTCCGTTGCGGTGCCGATGCCTGAAGCGGCGGAGACGAGCGCAGAGACCGGTGCCGAGACCGTCGCGGCGATGCTCACCGCGTAGGCAGGCAGATCGTAGAGGTAGTTGGCGGTGCCGTCGATGGGGTCGATCACCCAGTCGACGCCGCTGCTGCCCTCAATGCCGGTGCCCTCCTCGCCGAGGATGCCGTCGTCGGGACGCGCGGCCCGCAGCGCCTCCACGATCAGCTGCTCGGACTCCCGGTCGGCCTCGGTGACGATGTCGATGGCGCTGGTCTTGCTCGCGGCCACCGAGACGCCGATTTCGCGCAGTGAGCGAATGCGCTCCCCGGCGAGCACTGCCACCTCCGACGCGATGCGGCAGAGGTCGGGGGCGATGCTGAGAGTGTGCGCTGGCGGGTCGAGGGGGCCTGTCGTGTTCATGGTTTGAGGGTAGCGCCCCGCGGCAGTCGGTGCGGCCGGCGGGCCGCTTGCGTGTTAGTCTTCGTGCGCCTGGCTCCGAGACGGGCACTCGGAGCCAGGCGCACCTGAAAAGGACGCCGAGAGGCGGGTCTTCGCTGCGTGTCACTGCCAAGTAGAGCGCAACGAAGGCCAGCCTCTCGACGGGTCTGGGGGTGAGGGGGCCGGGGTTAGCGGCTGCCGTCGGCGTACTCGTAGGCGTACGCCTCCTCGCCGTGGGCGAGGGCGTCGATTCCCTCCTCTTCGACGGCCGCGGGCACGCGCAGCCCGGTGATCAGCTTGACGATGCCCGCGATGATCAGCGTCACCACGAAGGAGTAGACCATCACCGCGACCACCGAGATGGTCTGCACCAGCAGCAGCCCCGCGGTGCCGCCCATGAACAGGCCGTCATCGAAGGCGAAGAAGCCGAGGTAGAGCGAGCCGATCACGCCGGCCACCAGGTGCAGGCCCACCACGTCGAGCGAGTCGTCGTAGCCGAGGCGGAACTTCAGGTCGATCGCGAAGGCGCAGGCGACACCGGCGATGAGGCCGAGCAGCAGCGACCACAGCGGCGACAGGTTGGCGGCCGAGGGGGTGATGGCCACGAGGCCGGCGACCGCGCCCGATGCCGCGCCCACCACGCCGGGCTTCTTGCCGCGCACCACGTCGGTGAGAATCCAGCCGATGATGCCGGCTGCCGGAGCGGTGAGCGTATTCACCAGGATCAGGCCGGCCTCACCGGTCTCGGTCGCGAGGCCCGAGTTGAAGCCGATCCAGCCGAACCACAGCAGCGCCGCGCCGATCGTGACGAGCGGGATGCTGTGCGGCTTGTGCGACCCCGGAGCGAAGCCGATGCGCTTGCCCACGACGATCGCGAGTGCCAGAGCCGCGGCACCCGCGTTGATGTGAATCACGGTGCCTCCCGCGAGGTCGATCACATCGGGTGTACCGAGCACGGTGCCGAGGTTCTGGATCCAGCCCCCGCCCCACACCCAGGCCGAAACCGGGAAGTACACGAGCGTGGCCCAGATGCCCGAGAAGAGCACCCACGAACCGAGCCCGACGCGGTCGGCGATCGCGCCAGAGATGAGCGCGGTCGTGATCATCGCGAACACGGCACCGAAACCGACGCCGATGAAGTCTGCGGGGGGCGTGTTCACCAGCCCGAAGTCTTTGAAGGGACTGCCGGCGAAGCCGCTCTCGCCATCGGCGAAGTAGTTCATGCTGTAGCCGTAGAGAATCCAGAGCACGCCGACCAGGCCCATCGCGCTCACGCTGAACAGCATCATGTTCACGACTGAGCGCACGCGCACCAGGCCGCCGTAGAAGAGCGCGAGCCCGGGAGTCATGATGAGCACCAGGGCGGTGCTCGCGAGTGTCCAGACGTCTTGCGGAGTGAGTTCCATGGTGTCCGCCTTTCTCGATTGTGTGCGGGTGGGGGTTGCCGCGGCGCAAGGGGGCCGCGGTATTCCCGTTGTCACCAGTGTGCGCCGCGGCTGTTTCGCAACGGTCTCGGGGGCGTATCTGCGCGGTGACGGTCGTGTTTCGGGCTGGTGTCCTGCGCCGGAAATTCGCTTCGCATATCCCGGCGCAGGACACTAGTCACGCGGTTCGGGATCGGTGCCCGCGGGCGCTACCGACTCGGGCGATCGCTTCCCCGGCTGAGGGGTGCTAGGATAGACAGGTTGCCGTTGAATCGGCCGCGGATAGAGAGAGCACCGACAACCGGTCGGAGGCACCGCGCAGCAAGAAGAAAGGGGATCCCTATGGCACTGGAAGCATCAGTAAAGCAGGCGATCATCGAAGAGTACGCGACCAAGCCCGGTGACACCGGTTCCCCCGAGGTGCAGGTCGCACTGCTCTCGAAGCGCATCAAGGATCTGACCGAGCACCTCAAGACCCACAAGCACGATCACCACTCGCGCCGCGGTCTGCTGCTGCTCGTCGGTCAGCGCCGTCGTCTCCTGGGCTACCTTCAGGACGTCGACATCAACCGCTACCGCTCGCTCATCGAGCGCCTCGGCCTGCGCCGCTAACGCGTCGCAGCTGTCGCAGCTTCGGCGGGCGGTGATGATGGTGCGGAAGCCCTGCTTCCGCACACGCCGCTAACTGCATGCGAAATGCCCCGCTCCGTCAGGAGCGGGGCATTTCTGCATCCCAGGGGCACCCCCTCAGCTCTCAATCAAAGCTGATCTGAAAAGTTGGTCGCCCTTTGTCCGCTGAAAACCGGCAGGTTAAGCGGACAAAGGGCGACCAACTTTTTGAGGGACAGGCGTCGGTTAGATCTTCGAGGAGGCGTCCTTCAGCACGCTGCGGAGGATGCCGCCGATCTCCGCGAACTCCGCCGGACCGATGGTCAGCGGGGGAGCGAGCTGGATGACGGGGTCTCCGCGGTCGTCGGCGCGGCAGTAGAGACCGGCCTCCCACAGCGCGGGGGTGAGGTAGTCGCGCAGGAGTCGATCCGACTCCTCCTCGTTGAAGGTCTCCTTGGTGGCCTTGTCCTTGACGAGTTCGATGCCGAAGAAGTAGCCCTCGCCGCGCACGTCGCCCACGATGTCGATGTCGAGCAGCTTCTCGAGCTCGGCGCGGAACACCGGGCTGTTGCGCTGCACGTTGCCGTTGAGGTCCTCTTCTTCGAAGATGTCGAAGTTGGCGAGGGCCGCAGCCGCAGCGGCCGGGTGACCGGCGAAGGTGAAGCCGTGGTAGAAGGTGTGCTCGGTCGAGTTGAAGGGCTCGGACACCTTGTCGCTGACGATCATCGCGCCGAGCGGCACGTAGCCCGAGGTGATGCCCTTGGCCGAGGTGATGATGTCGGGCTCGTAGCCGAGCGCCTTCGACGCGAAGAAGTCGCCGATGCGACCGTAGGCGCAGATGACCTCGTCCGAGACGAGCAGCACGTCGTACTCGTCGCAGATCTCGCGCACGCGCTTGAAGTAGCCGGGGGGCGGCGGGAAGCAGCCGCCCGAGTTCTGTACGGGCTCGAGGAACACCGCGGCGACGGTCTCGGGGCCCTCGAAGAGGATCTGCTCCTCGATGCGGTTCGCGGCCCACTGGCCGAAGGCCTCGAGGTCGTCGGAGGGGCCGCCCATCTCTTCGGCGCGGTAGAAGTTGGTGTTGGGCACGCGGAAGCCGCCCGGAGTGAGGGGCTCGTAGAACTTCTTCATGTCGGGGATGCCGGTGATCGCGAGGGCACCCTGCGGGGTGCCGTGGTAGGCGACCGCGCGGGAGATGACCTTGTGCTTCATCGGCTTGCCCTGGATCTTCCAGAAGTGCTTGGCGAGCTTGAAGGCCGACTCGACGGCTTCGCCGCCGCCGGTGGTGAAGAAGACCTTGTTCATCTGGCCGGGGGCGTACGACGACAGACGCTCGGACAGTTCGACGGCGGCCGGGTGCGCGTACGACCAGATCGGCATGAAGTCGAGCTGCTTCATCTGCTTCGCGGCGGCGTCGACGATGCGCCGGCGGCCGTGGCCGGCGTTGACCACGAACAGGCCGGCGAGGCCGTCGATGTACTGCTTGCCCGCGGCATCGTAGATGTGGTGGCCCTCGGCGCGCGTGATGACGGGGATGCCGTCGTCGAGCACCTTGCGGTTGGTGAAGTGCGGCCACATGTGGCGCTTGGCCGAAGCCTGCAGCGCGGCAGTGTCGACCGCAGCGGTGGGATCAAAGGACATGGTTATCGGGTTCCCCAGTCGTATTTCTGTTTGTTGAGTTGGAGGTAGACGAATGTCTCCGTGTGGGCGACTCCGTCGATCGCCCGGATCTTGTCGTTCAGCAGTTCGATGAGGGCGTCATCGTCTTCGCACACCACCTCGGCGAGAATGTCGAAGGAGCCCGCGCTGAGTACGACGTAGGCGACCTCGGACAGCTCGGCGAGCTGATCTGCGACGACTCGGGTGTCGCCCGACACCCGAACGCCGAGCATGGCCTGACGACTGAATCCGAGACTCATCGGGTCGGTGACGGCGACGATCTGCATGACTCCGGCATCTGTGAGCTTCTGCACGCGCTGGCGCACGGCGGCCTCGCTGAGACCCACCGCCTTGCCGATCTCCGCGTACGAGCGTCGCCCGTCGCGCTGGAGTTGTTCGATGATCGCCTTCGACGTCGAGTCGAGCGTCAACGAACTGCGTTTGCTGCTCACACCACTGATTCTTGCACTCAGGGAGCTGGAAAGCAATGGAATCCGAAGAATCTAGTGTTGGATCCTGGCTATCTGCACACTTCAGAAGCTTGTTTAGGCAGTTTTTCGCGGTTATGGCATATTTGATTCAGGATCTGGCGCGAAGGAGCGAACATGGCCACCACTACACCGCAGCTCGCGAAGGGCGCGACGCTCAAACGTAGTCTCGGACTCTGGGCCATCGTCGGCCTCGGCCTCGGCTACATGACTCCGACGGTCATCTTCGACACCTTCGGCATGGTGGCCGAGGAGTCGAACAACGTGGTGCCGCTCGGCTACCTCGTGGCGCTCATCGTGATGGTGTTCACCGCGATCAGCTACGGCAAGATCTCGGGTGCGATCCCGAGCGCGGGATCGGCCTACACCTACGTGCGCGAGTCGATGCACCCGAACGCGGGCTTCATGGTCGGGTGGGTCGCCCTCATCGACTACATGCTGCTGCCGCTCGTCAACGCGCTCATCATTCGCAGCTACCTCGAAGCCCTGTTCCCCGGGATTCCGGGGATCGTGTGGGTCACGATCTACGTGGTGGGCACGACCGCGCTCATCTACCTGACGATGCGCGGCACCTCGAACCTCAACATGATTCTGCTGGTCTTCTCGATCGTGGTGATGATCATCTTCGTGATGATGGTGATCTACCAGCTCTCGCGCGGGGAGGGCGAGGGAACGGTCGTGTCGATGAACCCGTTCTACCACTCGGGTGTCGAGGTCGGTGCCGTGCTCTCGGCGGCGACCGTGGTCTGCTTCTCGTTCATCGGCTTCGACGCGGTCACGATGTACGCCGAAGAGGCCAAGCACCCGAGGATCATGCCGAAGGCGATTCTGCTCACGGTGCTCATCGGCGGCGGCATCTTCCTGGTGACCGCCTTCTTCACGCAGCTGCGCTTTCCCGGCTGGGAGGAGTTCGCGCCCGGCGGCGACCGGCAGTTCATCGAGGACAGCACGCTGCCGATCATCGGCAAGCTCGTCGGCGGGGACGTGCTCATGGCGGTGCTCACCGCGGCCGGCTTCTGCGCCACGCTCGCGTCGGGCCTCGCCTCGCACGCCTCGGTCTCGCGCATGCTGCTGGTGATGGGCCGCAACAGCGTGCTGCCCAAGCGCTTCTTCGGGTACGTCAACCCGAAGACCCACACGCCGACATTCAACATCGTGCTCACCGGCGCGGTCTGCATGCTCGCCGCGGCGTTCACGCTCGAAATGATCGCCGACTTCATCAACTTCGGCGCGCTCATCGCGTTCACCTTCGTGAACCTGTCGGTGATCGCCTGGTTCGCGATCCGCAAGGGACAGCGCAAGACACCGAAGGACATCTTCAACTACATCGTCATGCCGCTGATCGGCACGGTGATGACCGGCATTCTGTGGGCGTTCCTCTCCAGCTACTCGCTCATCGGCGGTCTGAGCTGGGCGCTGGTCGGCTTCGTCTACCTGCTGTTCCTCACCAAGGGCTTCCGAAAGCCGGTCGCGTCGTTCGACGAGAACCAGCCGGTGACGGGCTTCAACAAGCTGCCCGACGAATAGGGAGGGGGCGCGCTGTAGGCTTGACAGCATCATGCTTGACGTCGATTTCAACGCGCGCATTCGCGCGATCCGATCCACCTACGCCGACATCGCGGCGGTGACCGACCTGCCGAAGCTCGATCGCGAGATCGCCGAGCTCGAAGAGCAGGCCGCGGCCCCGGGGCTGTGGGACGATCCCGCCGCCGCGCAGAAGGTGACGAGCGGTCTTTCGCACCGTCAGGCTCGCGTGCGCAAGCTGCGCGGCGTCGAGGCGCGCATCGACGATCTCGAGGTGCTCGTCGAGCTCGCGCAGGAGATGGACGACGAGGAGTCGGCGCGCGAGGCGGCCGAAGAGCTCGAGGCGCTCGAGTCTGCGATGCAGGAGCTCGAGGTGCAGACCATGCTGTCGGGAGAATACGACGACCGCTCGGCCGTGGTGACCATTCGCTCCGGCGCGGGCGGCGACGACGCCACAGATTTCGCGGAGATGCTGCTGCGCATGTACCTGCGCTGGGCCGAGCAGCACGACTACTCGGCCAAGGTGCTCGACACCTCCTACGCGGAGGGGGCCGGCATCAAGTCGGCGACCTTCGAGATCGAAGCGCCCTACGCCTTCGGCACCCTCTCGGTCGAGGCGGGCACGCACCGCCTCGCGCGCATCAGCCCCTTCGGCTCGGCCGACAAGCGGCAGACCAGCTTCGCCGGTGTCGAGGTGATCCCGCTGCTCGAGGAGGCGACGGAGGTCGACGTACCCGAGACCGACATCCGCGTCGACGTGTACCGTTCGAGCGGTCCCGGCGGCCAGTCGGTCAACACCACCGACTCGGCCGTGCGCATCACCCACATTCCCACGGGAATCGTCGTCTCGATGCAGAACGAGAAGTCGCAGATCCAGAACCGCGCGGCCGCGATGCGAGTGCTGCAGACCCGACTGCTGCTGCTGCAGCGCGAGGAAGAAGCGGCGAAGAAGAAAGAACTCGCGGGATCGATCACGGCGAGCTGGGGCGACCAGATTCGCTCGTACTTCCTCTACGGCCAGCAACTGGTGAAAGACCTGCGCACCGGGCACGAGTCGTCTCAGCCGGAGGCCGTGTTCAACGGCGACCTCGACGGCTTCATCGCAGCCGGCATCAGGTGGCGGTCGCTGGAGAAGTAGGCAACGGCGCGCCCTCAGTCTTTCTTCCAGGCTGGGGGCGTAGTGTCGATTCGTCATGATCCTCTTCGAGAACGTCACCAAGAAATACCGGGGCACCGCAAAACCCGCACTCGCCAATATCGACCTGAAGGTCGACCGCGGCGAGTTCGTGTTCATCGTGGGCGCTTCCGGTTCGGGCAAGTCGACCTGCCTGCGCTTGATTCTGCGTGAGGATCTGGCCAGCAGCGGCAAGATCCACGTGCTGGGGCAGAACCTCAGCAAGATATCGTCGCGCAAGGTGCCCTACTTCCGGCGCAACCTGGGTACGGTGTTCCAAGACTTCCGGCTGCTCACCAACAAGACCGTGTACGACAACGTCGCGTTCACGCTGCAGGTGATCGGCAAGTCGCGCGGCTTCATCCAGGAGGCCGTACCCGACACGCTCGAGATGGTGGGCCTCGCGAACAAGGCGAAGCGCCTGCCGCACGAGCTCTCGGGCGGCGAGCAGCAGCGCGTCGCGATCGCGCGCGCCATCGTCAACAAGCCCGCGATCCTGCTCGCCGACGAGCCGACGGGCAACCTCGATCCCGCGACCAGCCTCGGCATCATGCATCTGCTGCGTGCCATCAACGCGTCGGGCACGACCGTGGTCATGGCGACGCACGAGGCCGCCTTCGTCGACATCATGCAACAGCGCGTGGTCGAGCTCTCGCAGGGCGTCGCCGTGCGCGACGAGGTGGGCGGCGGCTACGGCGAGACCGCGTCGATTCCCGTCTCCGACCTCTCCGAAGAGGGCGTGCAGGTGCTGCGCACCACGGAGGCCGTCGTGCGCGCCGCGCTCTCCCCGGAGGAGACCCGCAGCGAGGTGCACGGAGAGACGCGCGGCGAGGCGCGCGCAGACCTGCCCGAAGACGTGCCGACGGTGGCAGACCTGGTCGAGCTCGACGAGGCGGTGGCGCGCGGCAAGGCGCTCGATCTCGAAGCGACATCGGCCGATTCGCGCGAGAGCGAAGGCGACGACGTCGAGGTCGAGGAGGTCGAAGCGCTGTTCGCTGAGGAGACCGCGACGCAGACCGAGGAATCGGCCGCCCCGCAGCTGCGCGAGGCGAGCGTGTTCGAGGAGCCGCACCCGTTCGGCGACGATGACGCCGAGATCGACGACGACGGCATCGAGGATCGGGGCCCGCAGGCTCCGCGCATTCCGAGCTTTCTCGATCCCGATCGCCCCATGGACCCCGTTCGCATGGCCGAGACCGGCGACCTCGCAGAGCACCTCGGCCTGCGCCGCAAGAAAGACGACGAGACGGATGTGGGGCCGGTGCGATGAGAATTGGGCTGGTAATCGGCGAGGTCTGGAACGGGGTGCGCCGCAACATCTCGGTGGTCATCTCGGTGGTTCTCGTGACGTTCGTGTCGCTCACCTTCGTGGGGGCCGCGATTCTCATGCAGCTGCAGGTGCAGCAGATGAAGACCTTCTGGTACGACCGCGCGCAGGTCGCGGTCTACCTGTGCACCGACTACGACCAGAGCACCACCTGCGACGGAAAAGACGCCGGGAAGAAGGAGATCGCGGCAATCGAGGAGGCCCTCGAATCGCCCGCCCTGCAGCCCTACGTCGAAGACTTCTTCTTCGTGACGCACAAGCAGGCGTACAAGGAGTTCACCAAGCAGTTCAAGGGCAACCCGATCGTCGACATCACGCGGCCGGAGCAGCTCAATCAGACGTTCTGGATCAAGCTCAGCGACCCCTCGAAGTCCGACATCATCAAGGAGACCTTCTCCGGCATTCCCGGCGTGCAGAGCGTCTCCGACCAGCGCAGCCTGCTCGACCGCATCTTCCTGTTCCTCGGCGTCGCCAGCTACACGGCCATCGCCATCGCCGGTCTGATGCTCGTCGCGGCCATGCTGCTCATCTCGACCACGATCAGGCTCTCCGCATACTCCCGGCGAAGAGAGATCGGGATCATGCGCCTCGTCGGCGCATCCAACCGGTTCATTCAAACGCCGTTCATCTTGGAGGGCATCATCGCCGCGCTCGTCGGCGCGCTGCTCGCCGGCGTCGCGTCGGTGTCGATCGTGAAGTTCTTCGTGCAGGGGTTCCTCGTCACCGAGGTGCCGTTCACGAGCTACATCTCGGTGGAGCAGTCGCTGATCGTGCCGCCGATACTCGTGCTCATCGGCGTGGTGCTGTCGGCGATCGCGGCGAAGATCGCGATCACGCGGTACCTGCGGGTGTAGCTGGCGCGCGGTCGAGTGTGGTCGGGTGTTAGGCTGTATCTTCGCGCGTACGCGCGGATCCCGAACCGCGTGCGCTGAGAACGCGGCCCGCACCGAACTCGACCTCGAAAGGATGTGACGATGCCCAAGGAAACCGGTGAGAAGCTGATCGCCTCGAACAAGAAGGCGCGGCACGAATATCACATCCTCGACACCTACGAGGCGGGAATGGTGCTCACGGGCAGCGAGGTGAAGTCGCTGCGCATGGGGCGCGCGTCGCTCGTCGACGGCTACGTGTTCATCGAGCACGGTGAGGCGTGGCTAGACGCGGCCTACATTCCCGAGTACCTCAACGGCTCGTGGACCAACCACGCGCCGCGCCGCAAGCGCAAGCTGCTGCTGCACCGTCAGCAGATCGACAAGCTGTACCAGAAGACCCGCGAGGGCGGCATGACGATCGTGCCGCTGCGCCTGTACTTTCTCGACGGCCGCGCAAAGGTCGAGATCGCTCTCGCTCGCGGCAAGCGCGAGTACGACAAGCGGCAGACGCTGCGCGAGCGACAGGACAAGCGCGAGGCCGAGCGGGCCATGCGCAGCCGCAACCAGCTGGGGGAGTAGGCCCGTCGGCCGGGCGCGCCGCACCTGTTGCCCTTTCGAGCTTGCCTGCTGCGCCGGTCCGTTCCCGCCTGCTGCGCCCGCGCGGTGCGGCGGGCTCCTTCTTGCCGCACCCGCGCGGCCCGGCCCGCTCCTGCCTGCTGCGCCCGCCCGGCCCGCTCCTGTCCGCCGCACCCGCTTGCGATGCCCGCCCGCGCTCACGCATCGCGCTCTGGAAGACGCAGATGGTCGGTATTCGGCCTGATACCGACCATCTGCGTCTTCTGGGCGGGGATTGGGGGGGCTGGGGGGGTTGGGGGGGGAAACTGGGTGCTGGGTGCTGGGTGCTGGGAACTGCGCTCGCACTCGTGCTCTTGTTCGGGATCGCCCGGTGTGTTATTCTATAAGGCCGAGGTTTGCCTCGGGTTGATAATTCCACAGCGCGTGATGCGAACGTCCCAGCCGCACCCTCGGGTGCACTGCGCCACTGCGTTGACCGGCTGCTCTGCCGATCAACTGTCGTGACGCTCAGGGGCCGATCGGTTTCGACACGTCGATTTGAGACTGTGAGAAGCGAGCCGAGGATGCGGAGTTATCTCGTTAACGCCCTACGCAACTCAGACGTGCCCACGCTAAGCGCACCGACTGCTCTCTCGCTGCCTAAGCACGAGACCGAGTCCGTCAGGTCGGGTGGGCCTCCGCCCCGGTTTCCTGGCGTCATCTAGGGGGCGTGCTGGTGCGTCGCGTCTCAGGGCGCATCGGGACTTTCACTGAGACTGGGCCTGTCGTTCTAGGCGTTCGTGACAAAGAACGGGGCCGAGTAGAACGTTTGCGCGAACTACGCTCGTAGAA
>JBKEBN010000024.1:0-4098 GCA_047973175.1 Leucobacter sp. | reverse complement strand
AGGCGGGAGCGATCCCGGCACAGATGATGGTGCTCGGGCTCGTGTTCGTCACGATCGGGTTCGTCTGCGACGCGGTCTGGGCGATTCTCGCCGGAACCGCGCAGGCCTGGTTCGCGAAGTCCCCCCGCAGGCTTACCGGGATTCGTGCGACCGGCGGCGGGCTCATGATCGCGCTCGGTGGCGGCCTCGCCCTCACCGGCAACAAGGCGTAGCGGTCGCGCAGACGACCACGCTCGCGCTCAGCGTTGCACTCTCGCACTGTTAGCTGCGCTTGCCGTGCCGCAGGTACTGGCCGCAGCCGGCCCGTCTTACGGTCGACTCGTGTGGAGCGGCAAGCACCGCGTGACGCCGCGGCGACTCCCATTCACGCGAGCCGGTGCGGGTCGAGGATGCCGTCGAGCCAGCCGAACGTCCTCGCGAGGTAGAGCTGCCGGGCACCCA
Organism: Leucobacter sp.; assembly: GCA_047973175.1. GTDB lineage: Bacteria > Actinomycetota > Actinomycetes > Actinomycetales > Microbacteriaceae > Leucobacter. Next base: position 3,657 of record JBKEBN010000024.1, on the reverse strand, counting down.
TCTCGCAGTGGCCGCCGGCTCCGTCGCGGTCGAGGAAGGTGATGAGCTGCTTCGGGCACGTCAGCGCGTCGAACAGAATGGGCGCAGAGGCTGACACGTCGTCGCTCTCACCGTGGCAGATCAGCGTCGGACAGGTGATCTTTTCCGCGTAGCCCTTGAGGGTGTACTCGCGCGCCTGCCGGACGTAATCCATCACCGAGTCGACACCGTTGACGTACAGGCCGCGGCGCAGAGACCACCCACCGGTGGGCTTGTGCATCAGGCCGTCCATCATCGCCGACACCACGGCTACGACGGCACGGTTTCCATCCGGGATCTCGCCGCGCATCGCTGCGGGGATGCGCCCGACGATCGAGTCGAAGAGATCGTAGAAGCCGGAATCGGAGATGCAGGCGGCGAGGCGGTGCTCGCCGCTGGCCGCGCGCGGAGCGAGGTGACCGCCGAGACTCCAGCCGATGATCCCGATGCGGTCGACGTCGACGCCGGGCTGCTCGATCAGCCAGTCCACGACGGTCGGGAGCACGTTCTCCCAGTCGGGCCGCAGCGGGATGCCCTGGTCCACGAGCACCGAACCCTGCCCCGGACCGTCGAACGCCAGGACGTCGTACCCGCGATCCAGCGCCGCCCGAGCGTTGCCGAAGTACGCCTCCTCGACGGTGCCGTCGTAGCCGTTCAGCAGGATGACCGTCGCCCGCCGCCTGCCGTCGTCCGCAACGCGGTAGTAGTACCCCGGCAGCGTCATCGACTCGAACTCGATCTGCACCGCGTCGACCGGATTCGCCGTGTGCACCATGGCCTTTCGGAACGCAGAAGTCTGCTGCGCAATGGTCTGCGACAAACGCGGATCGACGGGTTTGGCGAGGTACACGCTGCCCGCCGTGCGGTAGTACGTCGTCGCCCTCAGAAAGGCCAGCCGCGCCGTCTCGGCCTGACCGTCGTTCTCGGCGGTCTGCCCCAGGGCGAGCGCGCGGTCGGCGGCTGCCGACCACTCGTCATACCAGCTGTCGAGATCGTGCGCCCGCACCCGGCGCGAGATCTGCACGCACTCGAGCACGTCGGCCCCGCCGAACGGTGCCGTGGCCGCCGCGCGCAGCGTCTGCCCGTCGAAGAAGTCGTCTCCCACGGCGAAGTGGTTCATCGTCTTGTCCGTCGCCGAGTCAGGAGTGGTTGATGTAGGAGCTGTCGGTGCGGGCATCTTGAAAGAGCTCCGTCACGATGCGCCACCCGCCGTCATTCTGGCGCGACAGCACGTGCACGGAGCGGTTGTCCCGCAGCGGGATGCTGCCGCCGCCGACCAGACCCTGACCCGTGATCTGCAGATGTGCGATGACGACGACGTTGTCGGCGTCAAGCACGCGCAGCGAACACGTGGGCACGACGTCGACCGCACCCTCGTTGAAGTTGTCGTCGGCGAAGAGGCCCCGGAGGTACTCCACGATCTGAGGAGAGCCCTTCTTCACCGACCCGAACGCGTTGATCCAGTCGGTGTCGTCGGTGTAGACCCCCTCGAGCATGTCAGCGTCACGCCGCGCGAATCCCACGAAGAGTCGGCCGATGGTGGCGATGATCGCTTTCTGGTCGGCGGGGCTCAAGACTTCTACGCCCTCGATCTTGAGGTCGTTCGGCTGCATTTTCATCGGTGATCCCTCTCGTGGTCGAGCTTCGTCGGCACTCATCGGTGGCTCGTATGTACATCGTGGTGACAAACGATCGCACTGAGACTGCCCGAAACGGGTAGTGGTGGCGGGATAATATGCGAGTGGGGCAAGAGATCGCGAAGCCAGCCGGCTCGCCGGCGATAGCCGGGCTCGGGCCGGCTGCGCGCGCGCTCCTCGAGGCCCTCGCCGTTCTCGGCGAGGGGCGGGTCGCTCTGATCGACGCCGCTGCTGTCGCGGGGCAGAACCCTGCAAATGCGGTCGACGAACTGGTCGCGGCGGGGCTCGTGCGGGCGGAAACCGCGTTCGGCGTGCACCTGACGATCACGAGCGCGAGCACCCGCGACGAGGTCTACCGGTCGATTCCAGGCTCGCGGCGGCGGCGTCTGCACGCCCGGGCGGGGGCGGGGATGAGCGGTCACAGCGGCTTGCGTCACCTGACCCTGGCCGCCGTCTCGCCTGATCAGGGGCTGGCCGACGACCTCGAGCGCCAGGCTCGGCAGTTACACGCTCGGGCGCAACACGTGGATGCCTCGGAGGTGTGGGGCTGGGCAAGCACGCTCACTCCCGACCGAGACGAAGCGATGCGGCGGCAGATCGAGGCCGCGCTGGAACGGGTGTTGGCCGGGGATCTGGATGCCGTTGAGGAAGAGATCGGTCGCTACCCGGCGGATGCGCGCGGGTACGCGCTCCTCAGCGCCACGGTGCACGCGTGGCGGGGGCGCTGGCGAGACGCCGTGGAGACACTGAGCGCGAGCGAGGATCTCGACGACCGCGGGTGGGCACTGCTCGCGGCGGCGGCGATGCGCGCGGGATGCCCCGAAGACGACATCCGCGACGCACTGAGAAACCTCGGCCAGGTCGGTCCGTTGATCAACGTCTCGCCCGCCTTCGCGAGGTTCGCCATTCAGGCACGCGCTCTGCTGGAGCCGCGTTCCTCGGTGTTCGTCGCTACCGCGCCCGAAGGCGACGCGAGAGACGTGTCTGCCCCGCTGACCTATGCCTTGGCGGTGCGCGGTGCCCTGCGCGTGCTCGACGGTGCCTTCGACGAGGCTGCGCGAGACCTCACAGAGGCCGCGCGGCGACTGCGGGTGGTCTCGCGCATCCGCGGCGACGGGTTGCTCCCCACGATGCTCGGTGCCGCGCACTGGTTCCGCGGCCAGTTCGAACTCGCCGACGGATGCTTCGAAAGCGGTCGCGCCAGCGCGTGGGATCACAACAACCCCATGAAGCTCGCTTTCGCCTCGCTCGGAGCGACCGGCGACGGTGATCTTGCGCGCGCTGATCGCGTGCTCAGCCGCGCGAACGATGTTCTCCGCTCGGAGCCGTGGCACGAGGGCGTCGTATCGTATGTGATCGCGCGGGCCGTGCGGCTGAATGCCGATCCCGATGATTCGGCGCGCGCGCACGAGACGACGCGACTGCGGCGCGAGTTCGGCGCTGCAGCGGTCGCCCCCGAGGTGTCGCCTCGTCGCCTGTGGTTGCTCTACCGAGGGTTGATCGCCGCCTGGGAGGGCGACGAAGCAGGGGTCGATTTCTGCGCAACCCGGCTCGTGGCGGCCGTGGATCTCGCCTGGGCTGCGCCCGCGGCATCCTGGCTGCGCATGCTCGCGGCCGAGGCGGGCGGCACCGACGCCCGCTCGATCTCGGAACGCCTCACCCGCACACCGACGACTGATTTTCCGCTGCTGGACGCCTGCGTCTTGGCCGATGCCGGGCGTGTGCGTGACGACACCGCACTGTTGCGGCAAGCCGAGTCAGCGTACCAGCGGCTCGGTGAAGCGTGTCGGGTTTGATGGAGGGTAGATCAACCCGGAAGGACCCCGAACGAATGGGAACCAGTAAGTACCCCGCAGAGCTCGGGTCTGCTGAGGGTTTGGTGGGTCTGCTGAGGGTTTGGTTGAGTCCAAGACCGCATCATCTATTGGGGTGGTGCTGGAAGGATGAATACCATGCCGAGGAACAACTACAGCGACGAGTTCAAGCGCGATGCTGTTGCGCT
>JBKEBN010000146.1:0-22755 GCA_047973175.1 Leucobacter sp. | reverse complement strand
ACGGTGGTGCCGAATCGACACCACCGTGGTTTTCGACCTTGCGGCGAGCAGAAGAACCGTTCGCCAGTCCGCGTCAGCGTGACCGCGGTGCAAGTACCGTAGCTCACTCTGACAGGTACGGCAAGCGATCGGCCAGCACGTCCGGGCGCACTCCCAGCCTTCACAGCAGATCGCTTTCGAGGCTGCTGTCCGCGGTGCCGAGCATCGCCGTGAACGCGTCGTCCATGATGTCGGCCGTGACCGGGTCGACCATCTCCGCGGTGACGACGTAGCTGCCGCGAGTGACCTGCTCGTTCGCGTGACCGAGCAGGCGCGAAGCGAGGGTGATGCCTGCCGCCGCGTCGATGATCGTCGCGGTCGTGCGGCGGAAGATGTGCGTCGAGAACTCAGTCGGATCGATACCCGTCTGCTGCAAGGCATCCGCGTTGTCGTCCACGAAGGTGCGCAGCAGGCGCTCGTAGTTACTGACGCTGAGCGGCCGGCCGGTCTTCGTCGAGAACAGGAACGCCTCCGGGTCACGATCAGCGGTCGCGAGTTGGCGGCGGATCGCGGCGGCGGAGAAGCTCGGCAGCGCAACGCGGCGCTTCTGCCGTGAACGTTTCGGTGTGTTCTTGCGATACAGCCCATTCGCTTTACTCTGCTTGATGGTGCCGGCGATGAGCACCGTCGCGGGGCGTGAGGTCACGTCGACATCGCAGCGGCGCAGGCCGAGCACTTCGCCGATGCGGGCGCTGGTGCCGATCATGATTCACATCACGTGCTCCAGCACCGCGACGTTCGGGCGCGGCCCGTAGCCGTCGCCGTCTTTGCGCCAGCCGTGGATGAGACTCTGCACCACCATCACCTGCGCGGGGTTCAGCACCGATTCCTTCTTCTCCGGCAGCGGCAGCCGCCTCGCGTCACGGATCAGATTCGCAGTGAGCACCTCGTGCTCGATCCCGGTCTGGCACACCTACGAGAGCACGCTCCTGGCGCGCCTCGCTGCAGACAGCGACTTCTGCTCGCGAATCGACTGGAGGGTGCGGCTGCAGCGCAGCACGCTGAGATCCTTCAGCGGAAGATTGCCGCAGGCCGGGTTCACGACATGTTTGATCGTCGAGCGGTAGGACTCCATCGTGGTGTTCTCGACGGTCTGCGACTGCTCCTTCTCATAGACGAACACCTCGCACGCCTGGGCGATCGTGGCGTCCAAACTGAGCACGGGGCCGACGGTGCGGTAGCGAATGTCTTCGGCCTGCTTCGCGAGACCTGTCCGCGCCTCATCCTCGGTGTCGCCGGTAGCCTTCAGACGGCGCAGCTCGCCGACCTCGTCGCGCATCTTCGCGGTGGCCTGCACGCGGCCAGATGCGAGGATACGGATCTGGATCGCACCGACCTCACCAGGCTCCAGTCTCGGCCTAGCCATGGCGCACCAGCTCCTGGAACCAGGCGATCACTTCGGGGCGCAGGTAGCGCACGTGGCGTCCGACGCGGCGGAACGGCGGGCCGCTGTTCGTCTGCCGCCACTCCTCGATGGTGCGCGGCGAGACCTGCAGCAGCTCGGCGACCTGCTCGCCGGTCATGATCAGGGGCTCGTCTCGGGTATTCATACCCAGTAGGTGCGCTCCCCGCACCACAGCCGTTGCGGCCAGTGCGAGGGCGATACGGAACAACCCGCGCCGGGTCTCGGCGAGCACCCTCCGAAAGGGGTTTGGACCCCGTTTAGGACCCCACGGCCGGTTTTCGAGTGACCAGGAACCATGAAACTCCTCCGATTCCCGCGGAATCTGAGGAGTTTTGCGCTGGGGCACCTGGACTCGAACCAAGAACCCAACTGAGTGGTCATCACTATGGACGTGTTGCAATAGTCGGCACCCGAGCACCCGCCGTCGCCAATCCGATAGATTGACCCCATGCCCCGATGGAATCTGCTGCCCGTTGCCGCTGACGAGATGTCTTCCGTTGACCGGGTCAGCACGATCATCCTGTGGCCGCTGCTCGCGATCGCGGTGGGGCTGATCATCTGGACGATCATTCGGAAGCGCAAGCTTGCGCGATCCAACAGGGAGAAATACGGCGACGGCACCAACGGCACCGGCACCAACAGCGGCACCAAGACCAAGCCCAGGAAGAACGAACCCCCGCGCACCTGGACCAAGCCCGAGGACTACCGCGAGCACCACGAGGTCGCCTGGAGCGGCGATCCCGAGCACTTCTCCCCCAGTGAGCTCGACTGGCCGCTCGCCGTCAGCGCCGTCATGGGCATCTGCAGCGGCGACCCGTGGGACGAGCTCAGGTTCGCAAACCTCGACAGCGCGCGCACCGGGCTGCGCGAGGCCTGGCAGATCCGCTCTCGCGAGGAGTTGCTCGCGCAGCTGCACTGGCTGCTGCGCGAGGGGCATCGCGTCGGTTTCGACGACGAGATCGCCGAGTGGCGGGCGCTCGACAACGCAGCGGCCGAACGCCTGCACAAACAACTCGCCAGCAGCAAAGGCGACGAGGCCAAGGAGCGAGCCTGGCGCATGCAGCAGGTTCTCGCGAACACCCGCGGCATTCGCGGCGTAAGGTTCGAGGCGTGGGATCTGGCCCGCGCCGCCATGCTCTGCCGCGCCAGCTACTCGCTCGGCTGGCTGATCGAGGACGAGGCCGTCGACACCCTCAACCTGATCTCGGCGCAGTTGCAGCGCACCTACTCCGGCTGGGAAGAGCTGGGCAAGCACTTCACGCTCGCCCAGTGGTACTGGGGCGGCAGCTCAGACCTGCGCTCGAAGCAGGAGGACGCGCACTCCGTCAGCCGGCAGGCGGCGCTGCTCGATCCGAAGCGCGGTCCGTGGGCCTACGTGGTGTGGAATCGGCTGATCCCTGAGAGCGGGCTGCTGCTCGTCGAAGCACTCGTGAGCGAGGGAATCGTCACCGAGCTGCCCGCGCCGGCACCGACCCCGCTCGCTCAGGTCATCGACGACGCGACCGCTGCGCGGCTGACGACGTAGCCTCTTCGTGCCGCGGGATCGTCGGAGGTGCTGCGCCCTTCGCGCAGAATGACGACGGGCCGACGCATTTCGTGAGCATATCGAAAACGGCAAACGCTCGTGCAACACCTCGCTCGCTTCACTGGGTACATGCACGATGAGCGAACCACCACGAGACGCGTCCGGCACCCCATCCTCCCCGTTCTCTTCGGCCTCTACCTCGTTCTCCTCGTCTGGACCGTGCTCTGGAAGCTCGACCTTCCCTACGCCGGTCAGCACGGAATGCTGCCGGTCAAGCTCGTACCGTTCTTCGCGTGGGGCGACAGCGGGCCCAGCCTGCTCGTCGAGGTCGTGGCGAATGCAATGCTGTTCGTGCCCTTCGGCGTCTACCTGAGGCTACTCGCCCCGACCTGGCCGTGGTGGAGGGCCGCCGTAGTCTTCGCGCTCACGAGCTACGGCCTTGAGACCGCGCAACTCATACTCGCCGTCGGCAGCTTCGACACGACCGACCTCATCGTCAACACCGCGGGCGGGCTCGCCGGGTTCGCCGCGGTCTCACTCGCAGTGCACGTCTTCGGATCACCCGCCCGCGCCTGGCTGCGTCGTTTCTGCACGGCCGCAACCTGTGTCGCAGTCGTGCTGACCGCAGCTTTCGTCGTCTCTCCCCTGCAGCTCGTGCGGCACGACACCGGACCGCTCACAGCAGAGCGGGCAGTCGCACAGTGACCCGCAATCCGCCCTCGCGCCCGGTCTCAAGCGTCAGCGCACCGTCGTGCGCACGCACGATGCTCTGCACGATCGCGAGGCCGAGCCCCGCACCGGCCTGATCGGCTCGAACTCGCTCTGTGCCGCGCTGAAACGGCTCGATCAGCGTCGCAATAAGCTCAGGAGTGACCGGCTCACCGGTGTTCTCGATGACGAGGTATGCAGCGTCGGAGCCGGCACCGGTCGTGATCCTCACCCGGCCCTCCGCCGGCAGGTTGTGCAAGATCGCGTTGTGCAGCAGATTCGTCACAGCCTGCACCAGCAGCGCCTCAGAGCCCTGCACGGCCGAGATCTCACCCGCGACTTCGACGGCCACGCCGTACTTCTCGGCGAGCGGCAGCAGCCCCTCGACCGCTTCTTCGGCCACGAGCGAGAGGTCGACGCGCGATCGGGCGAACGAACGCTGATCGGCCCGGCTCAGGAGCAGCAGTGCTTCGGTGAGCCGGATCGCGCGAGCGTTGACCTCGCTCAGCCGTTCGAGCAGTTCGGGTCCGACCGCCCCCGCGTCGCGCCGCGCGACGTCGAGCATCGTCTGCGTGACGGCGAGTGGCGTTCGCAGCTCGTGAGAAGCGTTGGCGGCGAAGCGCTGCTGCTCGGCCACATGGGCTTCGAGCTTCGCGAGCATGGCGTCGAAGCTGTCGGCGAGGTCGCGAAACTCATCGCGTCTGCCCTCGAGCCCGATACGGTGCGAGAGAGATCCTGCCGCCGCGCTGCGGGTTGCGGCCGTGATGCGCCTCAGCGGTGCGAGCATGCGGCCGGCGAGGATCCACCCGCCGATCAGTCCGAAGATCAGCAGAAAGAGCATCGCCCACATCGCGCGCGGCAAGAACGCTCGAACCAGGTCGTACCGCCCGGGAAAGAACCAGCCGGGGCCGTCCATCGCGTCCGGCGGCACATAGCGCAGGAGGAAGAGCCAGACCAGCGCCAGCAGAATCACGCCCGTGACCATGAGAAACCCGGCGTAGCTGAGCGTCAGCTTGAGCCGCGCGCTCAGACCCGGCTCCCTATCCATTGGCGTTGTTCTCGGCGTCGATGCGATACCCGACGCCGGGCACGGTCGCGATGAGCCACGGCTCGCCGAGCCGTTTGCGCAGTGCCGAGACCGTGATGCGCACGGCGTTGGTGAACGGGTCGGCGTTTTCGTCCCACGCCCGCTCGAGCAGTTCCTCGGCGCTGATCACGCCGCCCTCGGCCGCGACAAGCACCTCGAGCACCGCGAACTGCTTGCGGGTGAGTGCGACGTAGCGGCCATCACGGTACACCTCGCGGCGAAAGGGATCGACGCGCAGCCCCGCGATCTCGCGCACCGGGGGCCTCGCACGAACCCGCCGCCGGTCGAGTGCCCGCAGCCGCAGCACGAGTTCGCGCAGTGCGAACGGCTTCGTCAGGTAGTCATCGGCACCGAGGCCGAACCCGGAGGCCTTATCGTCGATGCGGTCGGCGGCGGTGAGCATGAGAATCGGTGTGCCGCTGCCCGACGCGATGATGCTCTCCGCCACCTCGTCGCCGGAAGGGCCAGGGATGTCGCGGTCGAGGATCGCGATGTCGTAGTCGTTGATGCTCAGCAGTTCGAGCGCGGTATCTCCATCGCCTGCGATGTCGGCCGCGATAGCTTCGAGCCGCAGCCCGTCGCGAATCGCCTCGGCCATATAGCACTCGTCTTCCACGATCAGCACACGCATGCCCACCATGCTACGGAGCTTCGCATATGGCCCGCGTATGCAGAGCCCTCGCTTGCGGAAGCGGCCGACGCTAACTTCCCGCGCGGGACACCGTCCGTCACCGCACCCGCACGGCCCCCGGCTGCACGCTGATCCCGATGCGGCGCGTCTCTTCCAGATCGTCGCCGTCGACCTCGAAGACGCGCGGCTCGTCGAGCTCGATCGTCAGCTCGGTCGCGCGTCGATGCGCGGTGCTGTCGCTGCTCTCGACACCCTCGCTGCCGGTGATGAGTCGTTTGAGCCCGTTGTCCCACACCATGTTCTTCAGGGTGTCGGCCCACCCGCCGATGCCGTCGGCGTTCAGAATCAGCAGATCGAGTTCGCCGTCTGCGGGATCCGCGTCTGGCAGCAGCGTGATGCCGCCCTGCAGCGAGCCGCAGTTGCCGACGATCAGCGTGTGTGCCCGCTCCTCCGCCGCTTCTCCCCCGTCGACCGCGAGGCGCAGCTCGATCACCTCGCTCGCCGACACGGCCCGGCCCATCGACTCGACATAGGCGAGCCAGCCGGCCCTGTCTTTGAGATCGGCATCCGTCTCCGTGATCATGTGGGCGTCGATGCCGAACCCGGCCATCACCGCGAACGCGTGACGCTCGGTGCCGCCGCCCGAGAGCGTGATCTCAGCCCACCCGATATCGATGGCGCGCGACGGTCCCTCGAGCGCGCGGGCGAACGCGGCTCCCGGGTCGCCCAGCGGAACGTCGAGGTTGCGGGCGAGGAGGTTGCCGGTGCCGAGCGGGATGATGCCGAGCTCGGCTCGGGATCCCGTATCTGCCAAATGCTCGGCGACCGCCCGCACTGTGCCGTCTCCGCCCGCGGCGAGCAGCACGTCGGCCCCGTCGTCGAGCGCGCGCTGCGCGGCTGCGCGGCCAGGGTCGTCGGCACTCGTCTCGTACCAGGAGACCTCGGTGCCAGGGGCGTCTGGGAAAGCCGACTCCAGCTCTGCCCGTTCTGCCTTCGACGGGTTCAGGATCACGGCCACGCGTTCAACGGTCACAGGGGGCTCCTCAGAGTGTCGGGATGATAGAACGGCGAAGGGGCGAGCCGTTCGGCCCGCCCCTATACACGCTTACTTCACTTCTTGAACACGTCTTTGACGTCCTCGACGGTGTCTCTGACCTCGCCCTTGACCTGATCGGCCTTGCCCTCGGCGACGAGCCTGTCGTTGTTCGTCACTTTGCCGACGGCCTCCTTCGCCTTGCCGGTGACCTTCTCAGCGGCTGCCTTGATCTTGTTCTCTTCACTCATCGAGCCTTCTCCTTTTCCTCTCCAGTCTTCGACTCTCGAAGATCGGGCTTGCATTCGCAGCGTAACGACCCAGTCTGACCGGCCGCCGGGCAGGTCGTGCGAACCTCCTGAACGGGGTTGCGAGTCTGAGATTCTGCGATAGTCGGGTCGGGGTTGCGGGTTCTGGGGAAGATTGCGGTCCGTGATTTCGACTGCGGCCTATGGCCTCCGCTCAATCACCTAAGTGCTTTCGCTTCCGGCGTGGATTCGAGTAACGGCGTGAGCAAACCGAAGAATACTCACGCCGTTACTCGAATACACGCCTCTGGCGAACGCTGCTGGTAGCCGCCGCCCCGGTGAACACCGCCGGTAGACGCCTCCGCTCAACCGCTGAGATCATCCTCGGCCGACCGGTGTCGCAGGTGGGGGCGGGAGGCGGTCTGCGACGCCTCGCCGGAGGCGGCTTTCTCGGGCGGGTTCTCACCGCGCGGCTGAATGTGGCCCGGGGCGAGGGTGCGCCGCACGTCTTCGCCGGTGACGGTCTCGATGGGGCCGGTGGTCGCGTCGACGTACCAGTCGGTGAGTGCGGGATCGCTGCTGTCGAACCCCGCGCCCGCACCCTCGTCGGCGGGAACCTCGCTGGCGCCGAAGACGAAGTCGTCACCGTACTCGTCGATGCCGCGCCTGACGCCCTGGGCGATTGCGGCGAGCGCGTAGCGGCGGCGGATGAGGTAGGGATCAGTGCGGAGATCCTTCGCCCACGAGAACATGATCCCGATCACGATGAACGCGAACGGCAGCGCCGAGACCACCATGAGCGACTGCAGCCCCGAGAGGGTGTCCTTGCCGCCCGCGAGCAGCAGCGCGATCGCGATGAGTGCGAGCAGCAGCCCCCACATGATCGTCACCCAGGCCGACGGTTCGGGTCTGCCGCTCTGCGACATCGACGACATGACGATGGAGGCCGAGTCCGCTGCGGTGACGAAGAAGATGACGACGGCGACCATGGCGACGACCGAGGTGATCATGCCGAGCGGCAGTCGCTGCAGCATCTGGAAGAGCACCTCCTCGCTCGTGCCGCCGCTCTGCAGGTCTTCGCCGCGCAGCGTCATCCAGATCGCCGTGCTGCCGTAGACGACGAACCACGCGATCACGATGGCGGAGGGCACGAGCACGACGGTGGTCACGAACTCTCGCAGCGTGCGGCCGCGCGAGATCTTGGCGATGAACATGCCGACGAACGGCGTCCACGACACCCACCACGCCCAGTAGTACGTGGTCCACGAGCCGAGGAACGCGACCGCCTCCTCGCCGTCGTTCGCGTTGAGGGTGAGCATCGCGCCGAGCTGCTGCACGAACTCCACCATCGAGGTCGGCAGGTAGTTCAGAATGAACACCGTCGGGCCGGCGATGAGCACGAAGAGGCCGAGCAGGCCCGTGAGGATCATGTTCGTGTTCGACAGCAGGCGGATGCCGCGCTTCACGCCCGAGACCGCCGAGGCGATGGACAGGGCGGTGAGCACCGAGATCGAACCCACGAGGAACATGTTGCCGAGCGGGCCGATGCCGGTCACGAGCACGAAGCCGCTCTGGATCTGGAGGGCGCCGATCCCGAGCGAGACCGCGGTGCCGAAGAGCGTGACGACGATCGCGAAGAAGTCGATGAAGCGGCCCAGCACGCGGTGGCTCGAACCGGGGAACACGGGCTCGAAGAGCGCCGAGATGAGCGGCGCTCGGCCGCGTCGGTAGGCGCTGTAGGCGATCGCGCCGCCGACGAGCGCGTAGAAGGCCCAGGCTATGGGTCCCCAGTGCAGAATGGTCTGCGCCATTGCCGGGAGCGCGGCCTCGACGGTGCCGCCGGCGACGTCCTGGCTGGGGGCCGGGGTGTTGAAGTATGTGAGCGGTTCGAGGGGGCCGTAGAACAGCAGCCCGATGCCGAGGCCCGCTGCGAACAGCATGGAGATCCAGGAGGGCGTCGAGAACTCAGGTTCTTCGTCGTCGGCCCCGAGGCGGATGCCGCCGGTGCGGCCGTAGCCGACGGCGAGCATGAAGACGGCGATCCCGATGGCGAGCGCCCCGAACAGCCAGCCGAAGTTCGTCGTCACCCAGCCGAGCGATGCGGATCCCGCGGCCGAGAGGCTCTCGGGCGAGAGGAAGGCCCAAGCGATGACCGCGAGCGTCACGGCGACCGCGCCGACGAGCACGGCCTTGTTCGTGGGGAAGCCCACGCCGGTCTGCTCGACGCCGATGCCCGGGATGAGGCCCGGGTGCGGCTTGGTCGGAGCCTCGGCTGCGCGCTTGATGGCCCGCTTCAGGCGAGCCGCTGCGACTTCCGTGGAGCCCGTAGCGAGTGGCCTGCTCGGGGTGCCGCGGGTGGCTTCGGCATCGGCCCCCGCATCGTGTTCGGGGGTCTCGGAGGTGTGTTCATTCGGCATCGGGTATTCCCTGTCCGAGCAACGGCTAGCCGCTCTTGTGGAGTGGACAAAACCCTATCCACCATAGTCACCATTCGTTTCTCAGGCCCCTGAGCGAGTGGGTTTCTGCCGCGGTTCGGGATCGGAACCATGCCCTGACCAGGAAAATAATCTGTTACCAAAACGTGACTATTGGCATTGACGATTTGGTGGCATATCTCCGTTACACCAGGTCCGGTCGGTCGCCGCAGCCGCATATTTTACGCCCCGAGGGATGATCGCGACAGGGCCTCCTCACCGCTCGGCGCACGCGCTTAGGGTGAGTATCAATCCGAGCAGTGAAGGAGACTTCTGATGAACGACAAGCGCGACCCGGAGTCCGACGAGCAGGCGAAATCCGACGAGCAGAACGAGAACGGCACGATCGATGAGCCGGTGCTCGACGGTGCCGACGAGAAGCTCGAAGACGACGTCGATCCGCGCAAGGGGTTGGAGGATCCCGCGCTGATCCGCGACGTCGAGTCCGGGGAGGCGACCATCAATCCGTACGGCTGAACAGGTCGGGGCCGGCCGATTGCGTCATCATGTTACGCCCGGCTTTCGCGATCCGGCCGCGACCCGGCATTCTATGTAGCTATGCCCGAACACGTCGAAACACCCGCAACCGCGCCAGCGGGGCGGGTTCGCATCGCCGGCGTCGGGCGCACCTTCCCGACGAAGGAGGGTGCCCGTACGGTGCTGCGCGACGTGACCCTCGACGTGATCGCGGGCGAGATCATCGCTGTCGTCGGCCCTTCCGGGTGCGGCAAATCCACGCTGCTGCGCCTCATCGGCGGGCTCGACCGCCCCACCGCCGGCTCGATCACGCTCGATGACGAGGTGGTGCGCGCCCACGACGACTCCACCGCGATCGCGTTCCAAGAACCGCGCCTGCTGCCGTGGCGCACCATCGCGCAGAACGTCGCGATCGGTCTGCCGCGCGGCACCCGCGGTCGCCGGGCCAGGGAGCGCGTCGCCGAGCTGCTGGAGCTCGTGGGCCTCAGCCACGCCGCGGGTCAGCGCCCGCGCGAGGTCTCCGGCGGTATGGCACAGCGCGCCTCACTGGCGCGCGCACTCGCCCGCAGCCCGCGCGTGCTGCTGCTCGACGAGCCTTTCGGTGCGCTCGACGCCCTGACGCGGCTGAAGATGCAGGATCTGCTGCTCGACATCCACCGTGCGCAACCGACCACGATCGTGCTCGTCACGCACGACGTCGAGGAGGCGCTCTACCTCGCAGACCACGTGCTGATGCTGCGCAACCTGCACCAGGCGCAGACCGAGCCGGAGCGCCCGCGCGCCAGGGTCGTCGCGCTCGGGTCCTCTTCGGGCATCGGTGCGCTGGGATCCGCCAACACGCACGAGCAGGCCCCCGCCCCCGCGCAGGACGCGCGCCGCACCGACGGGTCGATCGCCCGCCTCGTGACCGTTCCCGGCGCGCGCCCACGCGACCGGGGCGCGCGCACCTTCACAGACCTCCGCACCAGCCTGCTCGACGGGTTGGGCGTTCACAAGCTCACGATCAAGGAGAACGCATGAGCACCCTCACCCGCCGGATCACACACCGGATCTTTCCCGCGGTCGCCGTCGCGGGACTGATGACGCTCGCCGTGACCGGATGCGTGCAGGGCGAGGGCAGCAGCAGCGACGACACCGCGGCCGCAGACGGCGGCGAGTGGTCGACGAACACGCTCGCGATCGACTGGGCGACCTACAATCCGCTCAGCCTCGTCGTCAAGGATCAGGGCCTCATAGAAGAAGCGCTCGGCGACTCGGTCGAGGTCGAGTGGCTGCAGTCGGCCGGCAGCAACAAGGCGAACGAGCTGCTGCGCTCCGGCTCCATCGACGTCGGATCCACGGCGGGCTCGGCCGCGCTCTTCGCCCGCGCCAACGAATCCCCCATCCAGGTGATCGACATCTACTCGCAGCCCGAGTGGTCGGCCATCGTCGTGGGCAAGGACAGCGACATCACCGACGTCGCGCAGCTCAAGGGCAAGTCGGTCGCCGCGACCAAGGGCACCGACCCCTACTTCTTCCTGCTGCAGTCGCTCGAGGAGGCCGGTCTCAGCGTCGACGATGTCGAGGTGCAGAACGTGCAGCACGCCGACGGCCGCTCGCTGCTCGACAGCGGCTCCGTCGATGCCTGGGCGGGTCTCGACCCGATCATGGCCGCGGCCGAGGTGGAGTCGGGCGACGAGCTCATCTATCGCAACGTCGACTTCAACACCTACGGCTTCCTCAATGCGACCGAGGAGTTCATCACCGAGCACCCCGACGTCGCTCAGGTCGTCGTCGACGCCTACGAAGAGGCCCGAGTCTGGGCCGTCGCGCACCCCGAGGAGATGGCCCAGCTGCTCGCGGACTCCGCCGGAATCGACCTCGAGGTCGCAGAGACCGTCATCAACGAGCGCTCCAACCTCGATGTCTCGGGCGTTCCCGGTGAGGCTCAGGTGACGGTGCTCGAGACGATCTCGCCGATCATCGCCGAGTCGGGCGACGTCGCGGGCGGCCAGGAAGCCATCGACGAGGCCATCTCGACCATCGTCTACGACAAGTTCGCGGTGCAGGCGACCGAATGACCGAAGGCACGACCGCGGTCGCGAACGCTCCCGAGAGCGCGAGCGGCGACGCAGGGGCGGCGCAGCAGCGCACGCCCCTGTGGTCGCGCACGTGGGTGAGGATCGTCGGAGGCCTCGTCGTTCCGGTCATCATCCTCGCCGCGTGGCAGTTCGTCACGGCGACGGGCGCGGTGCCGCCCTACCGCCTGCCAGGCCCCTGGTCGGTGGTGGAGGCGGGTGCCGAGCTCATCCAGCGCGGCGAGCTGTGGCTGCACATCGCGATCTCGGTGCAGCGCGTCTTCATCGGCTTCGCCGTCGGATCGGCGATCGCCCTGTTCTTCGCCGCGATCGTCGGCCTCTCGAACGTCGGCAGCATCCTGCTCGCTCCCACGCTCGTCGCCATTCGCGCCGTGCCATCGCTCGCGTGGGTGCCGCTGCTGATCCTGTGGATGAAGGTCGGTGAGGAGTCGAAGATCACCCTCATCGCGATCGGAGCGTTCTTCCCGGTTTACACGACGGTCGCCGACGCCCTGCGCCACGTCAACCCGCAGCTGGTCGAGGCCGGCCGCACCTTCGGCCTGCGCGGCTGGTCGCTCTTCCGCACGGTGCAGCTGCCCGCGGTCGTACCGTCGGTCGTCTCAGGCCTGCGCCTCGCGCTCGCCCAGGCCTGGCTGTTCCTCGTGGCCGCAGAGTTGATCGCCGCATCGATGGGCCTCGGCTGGCTGCTCACCGACTCGCAGCAGACCGGTCGCGTCGACCGGATCCTGCTCGCGATCGTGCTGCTGGCGGTTCTCGGCACCGTCACCAACGGGATCCTGGTGCTGTTCGAGAAGGCCGTGCTGAAGCGGTGGATGTGAACGACGAGACAGAAGAGAGCACCGAGGCGCGCCTCAGTGAGACGCGTTCCTTCCCCGCGCCCGCCGAGTTCGCCGCGCAGGCCAACGTCGACGCGTCGATCTACGAGGTCGCGAGCGCCGACCCCGTCGCGTTCTGGGAGCGGGCGGCGGAGCGGCTCGACTGGCAGGAGCGCTGGCACACGGCTCACACCTGGTCGCCGTGCACCGGGGATCCCGACGGCTCCGGCGGCCTGAGCGTTCCCGCGGCCACCTGGTTCGACGGCGGCCGGCTCAACGTCGCGGTCAACTGCGTCGACCGGCACGTCGCGGCCGGCCGCGGCGAGAAGACGGCGCTCTTCTTCGAGGGCGAGCCGGGCGACCGGGCGACGGTGAACTACGCCGAGCTGCAGCGCCGCGTCGCGCGCGCCGCGAACGGGCTGACCGAGCTCGGGATCGGGCCGGGCGACCGCGTCGTCGTCTACCTGCCGGTGCTCATCGAGACGGTGGTCGCAGCGCTCGCCTGCGCGCGCATCGGAGCCGTGCACTCGCTCGTCTTCGGCGGCTTCTCGGCCGAGGCCGTGCGCTTCCGCCTCGAAGACACCGGCGCGAAGCTGCTCGTCACGAGCGACGGCCAGCACCGCCGCGGCAAGCGGGTCGAGGTCAAATCGACGGCCGATGAGGCGGCTCGGGATCTGCCCGCCCTCGAACACGTGCTCGTCGTGCGCCGCACCGGCCAGGACGTGCCCTGGACCGAGGGCCGCGACGTGTGGTGGCACGACGCGATCGAGACGCAGCCAGACGTGCACGATCCCGAGTTCTTCGACGCCGAGCACCCGCTGTTCATCATCTACACCTCGGGCACGACCGGCAAGCCGAAGGGCCTCGTGCACACCTCGGGCGGCTATCTCACGCACGCCAGCTGGGCGCACTGGGCGCACTTCGACGCGAAGCCCGACGACGTGCACTGGTGCACCGCCGACCTCGCGTGGGTCACGGCGCACACCTACGAGATCTACGGGCCGCTCTCGAACGGGCTCACGCAGGTCATCTACGAGGGCACGCCCGACACCCCGAACCGCGAGCGGCACCTCGAAATCATCGAGCGCTACGGGGTGACCGTCTACTACACGGCCCCCACGCTGATCCGCACCCTCATAACCTGGTTCGGCGACTCCCTGCCCTCCGGGCACGACCCCTCCTCGATCCGGCTGCTCGGCACGGTCGGCGAGGCGATCAACCCCGAGGCGTGGGTGTGGTTCCGCCGCAACTTCGGGCGCGACGAGACACCCGTGGTCGACACGTGGTGGCAGTCGGAGACGGGCGCGGCGATGGTCGCTCCGCTGCCCGGAGTGACGACGCTGAAGCCAGGTTCGGCGACCGTCGCACTGCCCGGGATCGACGTGGCCGTGGTCGACGAGCAGGGAACCCCTGTCGCACCCGGCCGATCCGGAACCCTCGTCGTACGCCGCCCGTGGCCGGGCCTCGCCCGCACCGTGTGGGGCAACCCCGAGCGATACCGCGACTCCTACTGGGCCCCCTTCGCGGGCTGCGGCGAGCACGGCGGATACTACGTCGCGGGCGACGGCGCGACGATCGACGCCGACGGGTGCATCTGGATTCTCGGCCGCCTCGACGACGTGGTGAACGTCTCGGGCCACCGGCTGTCGACCATCGAGATCGAGTCGTCGCTCGTCGCCCACCCCTCCGTCGGCGAGGCCGGCGTGACCGGGGTGGCCGACCCGCTCACGGGGCAGGCCGTCGCGGCGTTCGTCGTCGATGGGGCCGCGGGTTCACCCGAGGCCGATCCCGACGCCTTCGGCCCCGGCACCTTCGACCCCACTGCATCCGGCCCCGGCTCCTTCGACCCTGACGAGCTGCGCGCCAAGGTGGCGCACGACATCGGGCCGATCGCGAAGCCCAAGATCATCGTGCGCGTTCCCGAGCTTCCCAAAACCCGCTCGGGCAAGATCCTGCGGCGGCTGCTCGCGCAGCTGTGGCAGGGCGATACACTCGGCGATACCACCAGCCTGCAAAACCCCTGGGCCGTCGAAGGCGTGCGCGAGGCCGTGCGCCGGGCCAGACAGCAACAGACCGGGCAGCAGCCGGCCGACCACCACTCTCACTCTGCCGAACCGCGCTCGGCCGGCGGTCGGCACGCACACGATCCAGCAGATGTTCCAGCGAAGGAGAACAGATGAGCGAGCACCAGTTCGGGTTCCGCACCCGAGCCCTCCACGCGGGCGGCACGCCCGACGCGACCACCGGCGCGCGCGCCGTGCCGATCTACCAGACCACGTCGTTCGTATTCGATGACGCGAAAGACGCCGCGAACCTGTTCGCGCTGCAGAAGTACGGCAACATCTACTCGCGCATCGGCAACCCGACCGTCGCGGCCCTCGAAGAGCGCATCGCCTCGCTCGAGGGCGGCATCGGCGCGGTCGCCACGTCGAGCGGCATGTCGGCCGAGTTCATCACCTTCGCGGCGCTCGTCGGCCACGGCGACCACATCGTCGCCTCGGCACAGCTCTACGGCGGCACCGTGACCCAGCTCGACGTGACGCTGCGCCGCTTCGGCGTCGACACCACGTTCGTGGCTTCGAGCGATCCGGAGGAGTTCCGCAGGGCGATCCGCGCGAACACCAAGGCGCTCTACGTCGAGGCGATCGGCAACCCTGGCGGCGAGATCTCCGATATCGAGGGCCTCGCGGCCGTCGCGCACGAGGCGGGCATTCCGCTCGTCGTCGACGCCACGCTCGCGACCCCCTACCTGTCGCGTCCGATCGAGCACGGTGCCGACATCGTGATCCACTCGGTCACGAAGTTTCTGGGCGGCCACGGCACCACGCTCGGCGGCGTCGTCGTCGAGGCCGGCACCTTCGACTGGGGCAACGGCAAGTTTCCGACCATGACCGAGCCCGTCGAGTCGTACGGCGGCATCAAGTGGTGGGACAACTTCGGCGAGTACGGCTTCCTCACCAAGCTCCGCAGCGAGCAGCTGCGCGACATCGGCCCGGCGCTCAGCCCGCAGGCGGCCTTCAACCTGCTGCAGGGCGTCGAGACGCTGCCGCAGCGCATCGACGCGCACGTCGCGAACGCCCGCGTCGTCGCCGAGTGGCTCGCGTCAGACCCGCGCGTCTCGTTCGTCACCTGGGCCGGCCTCGACGGGCACCCGCACCAGGAACGCGCGCAGAAGTACTTCCCGCTCGGGCCGGGATCGGTCTTCGCCTTCGGCGTGCGGCCCGCGGGCTCGTTCGAGAGCGAGTCGGAGCGCCTGCAGGCGGCCCGCGCCACCGGCGAGGCCTTCATCGAGTCGCTGCAGCTCGCGAGCCACCTCGCGAACATCGGCGACGCGCGCACGCTGGTGATCCACCCCGGCTCGACGACGCACCAGCAGCTCACCGACGAACAGCTCGACGCGGCGGGCGTGCCCGCCGACCTGATCCGCATCTCGGTGGGCATCGAAGATCCCGAAGACATCATCTGGGATCTGGATCAGGCCCTCACCATCGCGACAGGAGAAACCCGATGAGCGACGCCAGCACTTCCGCAACCTCCTCTCACGGCGCTGCGCCTGCCGCCGGGGCCGCCGCTGCCGCCTGCGCGCTGCCCGCACCTGCTTCGGGGGCTCCGGCCGCCGGCGCTGCTGGTGCTGTCGGCACCGAGCGCACCTGGGAGGGGCCGACCGCTGCAGCGCGCCTCGGGATCCTGAGCCGCGCGAAGTCGATCGCGATCGTGGGAGCCTCCGACAACCCCGCGCGGGCAAGCTACTTCGTGGGCACCTACCTGCTATCGAGCTCACCGTACGACGTGTACTTCGTGAACCCGCGCGCCGACGAGATCCTGGGCCGCAAAGCCTACGCCTCCCTCGCCGACCTGCCGGTGGTACCCGACATCGTCGACGTGTTCCGCAGGCACGACGACCTTCCCGGTGTGGCCCAGGAGGCCGTCGACATCGGCGCGAAGGCGCTGTGGCTGCAGCTCGGCTCGTGGAACGAGGAGGCAGCGGAGATCGCTGAGGCGGCCGGGCTCGACGTGGTGATGGATCGCTGCATCAAGATCGAGCACGCCCGCTTCCACGGCGGCCTGCACCTCGCCGGCTTCGACACCGGCGTGATCTCGTCGAAGCGCCAGGTGGTCGCGAAGTAGCTCCATCACCCCGCGCGGAGTCCAGTCATCCTGCGCGCGGTCCCGTCATCCTGCGCGGAGTCGCAGGATCTCACCTCCACGCAACGAGATCCTGCGATGCGCTACGCACCCGCAGGATGACGGAAGGCGCTAGAGGCGAATCGCCTCGCTCTCCGCGTCGAGCTCGGCTGCGGCCCTGACCTCGTCGCGGCAGCCGACCTGGTGGCAGAGCAGTGCTCCCCTTACTGCACCTCGACCTCGTACTCGCGCACGCGGGCGTCGGCCGAGAGCAGCGTGAGGTCTTCCACCTGCGCCTGAGCGACAAGCATGCGATCGAACGGATCTCGATGGTGCCACGGAAGCCCGCGCAGGCGCTCGGCATGCCTTGCCTCGAAAGCGAGCACCTCGAAGCCGCCAGCCGTTACGGCGTCCACGATCTCCGCGGGCGCTTCCAATTTGCCGAGAGAGACCTTGATCGATATCTCTGCAACAGAGATGCTCGAGACGTAGACGAGGTTCTCCCCCAGCGAGATGAGTTCGCGATGCCGGGAGGCCAGCCGCGGGTCGTCGGCGAGCCACCACAGAAGCACGTGAGTGTCGAGTAGCAGACGCACGGCTATTCCCCGTACCACTCCGCCTGGTCTTGTTCGCTCAACTCGTCGAAATCATCGGCGATACGCACCTGTCCACGCCACACGCCGGGCGTTCGCGTGACAACTGGCTCCCACCTTACGAGTCTCACCATCGGCTTCCCCGCCTTCGCGATGATCACCTCATCACCGCTCAGCACGCTATCGATGAGCCGCGAGAGCTGGGTCTTGGCCTCGTACACGTTGACTTGATGGATGGGCATAACCCCAGTATGCGTAAGTTGGTTAAGTTGGTCAAGCATTCGATCCTCCTGTTCTTCAGCACTTCCAGCATCCTCCGAGCCACTGACAGTGTCGGAGACGCCATTGGCGTGATCCGAGGGGGTCGCGCCATCAGTCGAGGCGAATCGCCTCGCTCTCCGCGTCGAGCTCGGCTGCGGCCCTGACCTCATCGCGGCGGCCGACCTCGGCGAGTGCGAGGCCGGCCGCGCTCGCCGAGAGCAGGTGCTTCAGCGCTCGTCCCAGCGGGCGAAAACCCTCGGTCGCGACCGCGACGTCGGGGGCCGAGTGGTCGATCCCGAGCCCCGAGAGCGCATCGCCGATCGCGCCCGCCGCGAGGTAGTCCTCGACCGCGAAAACGCCCCCGTCACCCGCGAGCACGAGGTTGATCGCGGTGCGGCCGCCGCGATCGATCTGCTCCTCGTACACGGCATTGGCGGTCGCCGAGGCGTTGCGCAGTGAAGCGACGAACACCGTCGGCGCGTACGAGAGCGCGGCCGCCTCGGCTGCGAGGCCGTCGGAGGATCCGATCGCGTCGACGATCACCACGATGCCTGCGTTCGCGAGGCGAGCGAGGCCGTCACTCCCCCAGCCGAGACGAACTTGGTAGGTCGATTGCGAGCGAGAATCGGTCATCGTTTCAGTGTAGAGGTCGCACCGAGCGAACACGCGGAGCATGCTTCTCGCGGTTAGGGTGCGCGTAGAACGCAAGCCCGAATTGCGATGAGGTCGAGAGCGTAGAATTGCTGGCATGGCATATGAAGTCGAGAAGTCCGAGGAAGAGTGGCGCAGCGAACTCGGAGAAGAGCAGTACGCGGTGCTGCGCGGTGCTGCAACCGAGCGGGCGTGGACGGGTGAACTGCTCGATGAGGATCGCGCAGGCTTCTACACCTGCGCCGGCTGCGGCAACGAACTGTTCGTGAGCGGCACCAAGTTCGACTCCCACTGCGGTTGGCCCAGCTTCTACGAGTCCGTGCGCCCGGACGCGGTCGAGCTGCTCGAAGACAACTCGCACGGCATGGTTCGCACCGAGGTGCGCTGCGCCCGCTGCGGCGGCCACCTCGGTCACGTGTTCCCCGACGGTTTCGGCACCCCGACCGGCAACCGCTACTGCATGAACTCGCTCTCGCTGAACTTCAAGCCGAAGGAGTAAGGGCCCTCCAGTAAATAACCGCTGCGTGTCGCTTCCTGATCGGGCGCATGATCGCAGCTGGGGGTCGTCAACGTAGCACCACTACGCCGACGACACCCAGCTTTATCATGCATCCCGCTCAGAAACCTCACTCGCAGCAGTTATTTACTGTCGGACCCTAACTGATCGCGCGGGACAGGTTAGGGTTGTCTTCCCTTGCTTGCGGCTCGGCTCAATCTGAGTAGCGTAGGTGGTGTCAGCTTGATTCCATCCAGCAAGGTGAAAGGCAGGATCCAACATGGCTACCACCAAGAACGCAACCGTCGTCGTCTCCAAAGAAGACATCGATCGCCCGGCAGGGGTCGAGCGCTATCTCGCACCGGTAGTGCGTGATCTCGTTGCCCTGGCAGTGAACGGGAAGCAGGCGCACTGGCACGTGCGGGGCTCCAACTTCATCGGCGTGCACGAGTTTCTCGACGACCTCGTCGAGCACGCTCAAGACGGTGCCGACGAGGTGGCGGAGCGCATCGTCGCCCTGGGTCTGCCCGTCGACGCGCGCATCGGCACCGTCGCTGCGAAGACCGGTCTGCCCGAACTGAGCGCCGGCTTCCAGCAGTCCGAGGTCACCGTTCGCGAGGTCATCGCAGAAATCGATGCCGCGCTCGTCACCGTGTACGCTGCCGTCGACGGGCTCGCCGACATCGACGCGCCGAGCCAGGACATCGTGATCGCGCTGGCGCAGCAACTCGACAAAGATCGCTGGTTCCTCAGCTCGCACTACGCGAACTGATCGTTGAGAGAGGGCGGAGCACGCAGCCGCTCTCTCTTCGAGTTGGTTGAGCGCAGCGAAGTCGAGCTCTATCTAGCCAGGTGGTTGAGCGGAGCACAACTTTTCCAGGTGGTTGAGCGCAGCGCAGCTTTTCCAGGTGGTTGAGCGCAGCGCAGCGAAGTCGAAACCACGGCCGCAACGCTTCTCAAAACTCCGACTCTGTGATTTCGACTGCGCTGCGCTCCGCTCAATCACCTAAGAAGTTTTCGACCGCGTCGCTGCGCGACTCCGCTCAACCAGCTTTCGAGCGAGACTCAATCAGCTGTTCAGGCGAGCTGGTCGCGATACTCGGCCGCAACGGCCCAGATTTCGGCGAGTTCTTCTTCGATGCGATCCCAGTGCTCGGAGACCTCGCTGCTTCCGCGCGCTCCCGACCACAGGCGCACATTGCGACCGCTGAGCGGATCGCCGCGCACCCACTCGTCGAGCCAGCCCTCGACCGCGCGCATCAGCGCCTCACCGTGCTTCGGTGTTTCGCCGGTCGGCGATGCAGTGGAATTGCGTTCGATCCAGGTGACGCCCACTCCGGGCGGCGTTTCAAGCAACTGGATCTGCATCGGTGAATCGATCTCGATGAAGACCTTGCCGTAGCTCTTGCGCGGCAGTGCAGCGCACCAGTCGCGCAGCACCTCGATGTCTCCCGCATCGCCCGCCGCGAGCACGCAGTCGAGGTAGCTCGGGCAGATGAAGATGAAATCCCGCGGATCTTGTTCGTCGGGATGCTCATGGGCGGTCATGTCATTAGTGTACCCAACTCTGGGTTTCATCCGACGAAATTTTTTCGAACCGCGGGCGGCCAGCCGGGAGCCGCGATCTCTGATGGGAAACCGCGGATCAGGAGGCCTGATCCCGAAGCCGCACCAGTCGCTCGTGTCCGCTCTCCTCGAGCTCGGCGACATCGGATCGCGACTTCAGAAAATCTGAGAACGTTCTGAAGCCGAGAGCCTTTTCGTTGAACGACGGATCCATGCGGCGCATCTGCTGCTTCACGGCTGAGCTGTGCAACCAGTCGGCGTCGTCCTTCTCCTGACCGAGCCACAGCGCGCGTATGAGCAAGCCGGTCATCTCGGTCTCGTGGTCGTCGGGCAGATCCGCCGAAACCTGAGGTTCGCCGGCGTCCTCGGCGGTGCGGCTCGGGGCTGCAGGTCGCTCCTGTGCCGTGACATGCTTCGCGCGCTTGGATCGCTGCTTCGCGGGTTGCTCGCGCACCGGCGATTCCACGCCCGGCAGCGAGTCGTACGACGCGAATTCGTCGCACGCCGCCGTGAGCGCTTTGGCGGTGGATCCGGCTACGCCGATCCCCACGACGTAGCGACCGAGCCGCTTGCAGCGCTGCGCCAGGGGCACGTAATCGGAGTCCCCCGCGACGATCACCACGTGGGTGAGATCGTCGAGCCGGAACATGTCTTCGACGGCGTCGACGGCGAGCCTGATGTCGGCCCCGTTCTTCGCGTACGCGGCGGCCGGAAACAGCTGCACCAGATCGACGGCCCGGGCCACCAGCTGCGAGCGATATTCGGCGTTGACCGGCGACGACCAGTCCGCGTATGCGCGCGTGAGCACCATCGTGCCGAATGAAGAGGCGTAATCGATGATCGCTCCCACGTCGACCACAGCCGCCTGCAGACGCTCGGCGATCTCGGCGTCTGCGGGATCCTCGGCAATGCGCTGACGATCACGACTGAACGAGTTGCGACCGTGCACCCGGTCGTACCAGGAGAGCACGATGTTGTCGAAATCGAGGTAGACAGCCACGCGGCCGTTCTGGGTATCTGACACACCCATAGTCTGCCAGGGATACCTGTCGCTGTCAGGTTGACTGATCGCGCGACCGTCGGTGCGAATTCGGAGCAGTGGCCCGGGTTCGGGTCTCGCATCAGCGATGGATCGCGTCGGCTTCGCAGACGCGAACGATTTCGGCGGTGTTCGAGCAAAACACGAAGCTCTGCGAGCCTCTCCCCGAGGTTCGTGCGTCAGGCATCCATAACCGCGTTGATGAGTTCGAGCGCATTCTCGTGGTCAAGACCGTCGGTATCAAGCGTCCAGAGTTCGTCGCTGTACCAATCGCGATCGGCCTCGGGGTGGGTGCCGACGACCCCGACAGCTCCCTCCCCGAGCGGCCGAACCAGCGCGTTCACTTCACCTCCTGAGAAGCGGGACAGGATCTGCTCACCGGGAACTCCCGACACCACGAGGTAGGGGGGATCCTGCGCAAAATGCAACCGTGTACTGTCGCCCCAAGCAACTTCCAGCACCGTGTCCTCAACGGTCGTCGCATCGGCCCCCGGCAGATCGGCGTACGCTCCGGTATCTCCCGGGTGGAGGAGCCCCATGCCCGGATCGGAACCCGCGAGATACGCTCCCATGCAGAACCCGAGGTAGCGCCCACCGTCTTCTACATAGGCGCGGATCGCGCTTGTCGCAGGCAGCCCCAGATCGCGCATCGCCTCGTCCACGTCATCTCCGCCGCCCGGCTGAACATACAGGTCGGCCCTCGCGAGCGTCTCTGGCGTCACATCAGCCTCCTCGCCGGGGCCGACGAATCGCACGATGAAGTCGCGCTCAGACGCCTCCAGTATCACCGCAACCGCCTCAGCGCAGCCGTCGCAACTCGCCGGCCCCCGGTAGACCAGGGCCACGGGCGCGTCTGCGACCGGAGCAAAACCGGAGACGGGACCCCGGTTGTCGCCCGCGTCGCCGCAGCCGGTGAGCAACAGGAGCGTTGCCGCGACCAGCGCCCTTGTACCGGCCCTGCGATTTCTCAACGGTCTCCAGAGCCTTTGGCTTGCGATGTGCGTTCTGAATGGCGGCTACTCGCACTCCGGCTTGGCGCGGCCTCGAGCGCGGCGCGGGCGGCATCCAGCAGCGCTGTGACCGATAGCACTTCGCCCTGGAATCGCATGACCGCGCCTCACTTCCCAGTTCCTATTCTGGGTGACGCAGGAGAAAACGTGAACCCCTGGTTCCGAAGGTGACCAGGGGTTTTATCGCTGGGATACCAGGACTCGAACCTAGAATGACGGTGGGCTCCGAGAGCCCCCGCTGCTCCGGTCAATCGGTGTCGGCGATCCCCGGGCTTCCGCATAATCTCGCGGGAGTTGGTGGACTTTCACTATAACCCAAGCTACGGGTTGGTGCGTGTTTATACCGCTTGTTTCGGGATGCTCGGAGGGTTTTTTACGGCTCTTGTGACGTATCCGTGGGTCATCGCCCGGGGAGCCGGGGCCGGTGACCGCCGTGGGTGAGCATCGCAAGGCCGATTAACGCGTCGGTCGAGCGGAACCCGAACGCGACCCGC
>JBKEBN010000110.1:0-32872 GCA_047973175.1 Leucobacter sp. | reverse complement strand
TGGGGCCCCTGCCCCCGCGCGCCTGCACTCCTGCGCCCCTGCGCCCCCCCCCCCGGCACCCCAGCCCCCGCACTCCGGCGCCCCCAGTCCCCATACACCCCTCTGTAAGACGCGAATGGTGGGTATCAGGCGCGTTCCCGACCATTCGCGTCTTCCAGAGGGGCCCGGGGGCGGCTCGGGGGTGGCTCGGGGCGGCTAGAGGCGGCCTGGGGGATGCCCCGGGGCTCGTGTCAGTGCTCGTCTGCGGCAGAGAGCCGCGCCTCGTAGGCGTCGAGCGCGAGCTCCGCGGTGTGCAGCGACTGCGAGCTGTAGCGGCCGATCGCCCGCTCTTCGAGCAGCGCCGCCCGCTGGGCCTCGAGCACCTCGTGGGTGAGCCGCAGGTAGGCCTGCGCCGGGGTCTCCGACTCGACCGCCTCCATCATCTCCGCGTCGTCAGCGGCGAATGCGAGCGGTGAGAGCGCGTTGCGCACGCTCGCCCGCACGTGGCGAACGATGTTCTCCGGCGGCTCTGCGAAGTGCTTCTCGTCGGCGGGAGGTGCGGCCAGGGCCTCGTCGAGCGCTTCGTTGCCGGCCTCGATGAGATCCCTCCTGAGCGAGAAGAGCTCCTTGCTCGCCGCGGCCGAATCCGCGCCCTCCGGCCACAGCCGGCGAATGAGTATCGGCAGGGTGAGCCCGTGCAGCAGCAGCGTGGCGACTGCGACCAGGAAGGCGATGAGCACGAGCTGCGGGCGGAAGGCGACCGAGGTCGGGATCGACTGCGCGGCGGCGAGCGTGATGACGCCGCGCATGCCGGCCCACGAGAGCACGGCACCGTCGCGCCAGCCGAGCTGCTGCTCGCGCTCGTGCTCGAGGTCGGCCTGGGTGCGGGCCTCGAGCAGTCTGAGCCTGCGGAGCTTCTCTTTGTTGCCGCCGCCGCGCCGGGTGAGTTCGGCGCGCCGCGAGAAGTCTTCCTTGCGCTCCTCGTAGCGGCTGACGCTCCTGCGCATGAACGCCAGCATGGGCAGCATGAAGAGGGAGCGGGTGACGATGAGCGCTGCGACGAGCGCCGCGGCGATGACCACCACGTGCTCCAGCGGCAGTTCGGTGCCGCCGACGCTGTCGACGAGGGCGTGGAGTTCGAGCCCCATGAGCAGGAAGACGCCGTTCTCGATGACGAACTGAATGGTGCGCCAGTTGAGCCGCTCGTTCATGCGCGCCATCGCGCTGAAGCGGCCGGAGGAGTGGTGGCCCGTGTAGAGGCCGGTGACGACGACGGCGAGCACGCCCGAGGCGTGCACCTCCTCGGCCGGGATGAACGCGACGAACGGCACGATGAACGAGATGACGGTGTCGTAGACCGGGTTGCGCAGGTGCGCCCTGATCCACACCGTCGCCACACCCACCACGTAGCCGATGACGATGGCCGCGACCACCGAGAACGTGAAGCTGCCGGCCGAGTTCCAGAACACGAAGCTGCCCGCGACCGCGGCGATGGCGGTCTTCAGCAGCACGAGCGAGGTGGCGTCGTTGACGAGGCTTTCGCCCTCGAGGATCGACACGAGGCGCTCGGGCATGCCGAGTCGCTTGCCGATGGAGGTGGCCGCGACCGCGTCGGTGGGGCTGATGACGGCGGCGAGGGCGACCGCGACGGACCGGCACCGCGAGGTGCAGCAGCCAGCCGATGAGCAGGGCAGACAGGATCACGAGCACGACGGAGAGGCCCGCGATGGGGGCGAGGTTGCGGCGGAAGTCGACGATGTGCGTGTTGACGGCTGCGGCGTAGAGGAGCGGTGGCAGCACTCCGAAGAGGATGATGTGGGGATTGACCTCGATGGGCGGCACGAACGGCAGGTAGCCGACCGCGATGCCGAAGACGACGAGCAGCAGCGGGGCGGCGACGCCGATGCGGCCGCCGATGATCGATGCGAGCACGAGTACGACGACGCCGCCGATTCCGATGATTTCGATCTCCATGGAAATGCTCTACGAGCATCTGGGAGTCTTCCGTACCCTGCCTGAGCACTGAGGCGGCTCGAGTGGCCGGCGACCCCGGTGCTGCGGATCGCCCCGACCGATCGCGCAGGGCGTCTGGGGTTAAGATAGGTGGTCTGTGGCATCGCAGCCATTTGTCAGCACATTAACGGGAGTGACATGTCCGAGAGCTTTGCAGTCCAGGGCGTTCGCAGCGACGATCTTTCGCTGCCCGAGCCAACCCCCGAGCACTTCCGCTGGTCGCTGCTGAACCACCTGCAGTACACGGTCGGCAAGAGCCCCGAGCACGCCTCGATGTTCGACTGGCGCATGGCGCTGTCGCACGCGATTCGGGATCGCGCGGTGAACCCCTGGTTCCGCTCGACGCGGCGCACGTGGGCAGAGGATCGCAAGCGGGTCTACTACCTGTCGATGGAGTTTCTCATCGGCCGCCTGCTCGAGGACATGACCATCAACCTCGGTCTGCGCGACGTCGTGGTCGAGGTGCTGGGCAGCTTCGGCCTGAGCTTCGCCGACATCGCCGAGGGCGAGCCCGACGCGGCGCTCGGCAACGGCGGCCTCGGCCGACTCGCGGCCTGCTACCTGGAATCCATGGCCACCGTGGGCTGCCCGGCCTACGGCTACGGGCTGCGCTACGAGCACGGCCTCTTCAAGCAGAGCTTCGAGCACGGCCGTCAGATCGAGACGCCCGAGAACTGGCTGGCCGAGGGCAGCCCGTGGGACTTCACCCGCCCCGAGTCGGCCTACCAGGTGGGCTTCGGCGGCGAGGTCGTCGAGGAGCACGGCCGCCGGGTGTGGCGGCCGGGATCGCAGGTGCTCGCGGCTGCGCACGACACGCCGGTCGTGGGCTTCAGCGGCAGCTGGGTGAACACGCTGCGGCTGTGGGCGGCCATGCCCAACGCCGATCTCTTCGACCTCGCCCGCTTCAACGCCGGCGAGTTCGCAGCCGCCTCCGAGCCCGAGGCTCTGGCGCGCAGCCTCAGCCGCGTGCTCTACCCCAACGACACGACCGAGGGCGGCAAGGAGCTGCGCCTGTCGCAGGAGTATTTCCTCACCTCCGCCTCCGTGCAAGACGTGGTGCGCCGCTACCTCGCGGCCCACGACGATCTGAGCCGACTGCCGGAGTACGTGGCGATTCAGATGAACGACACCCACCCGGCGATCGCGGGCCCAGAGCTGATCCGGCTGCTCGTCGACGAGCACGGCTTCGGCTTCGAACCGGCCGTGGAGGTCGCCACCCGAGTGCTGGGCTACACCAACCACACCCTGCTGCCGGAGGCGCTGGAGCGCTGGACGGTGGGCCTCATGCGCAAGGTGCTGCCGCGGCACCTGCAGATCATCGAGCGGCTCGACACGCAGTTCGTCGAGCTGCAGGGCGACCGCCACGACGCCGTGCGGCTCGTCAGCGGCGACCAGGTCAACATGGGCGACCTGGCGTTCGCCACGAGCCACAGGGTCAACGGCGTCTCTGCGCTGCACTCCGAGCTGGTGCGCAAAGACCTGTTCCCCGTGCACGACGAGCTGCACCCGGGGCGCATCGTCAACATCACCAACGGCATCACGCCGCGGCGGTGGCTGAAGCTGGCCAACCGCCCGCTGGCCCAGCTCATCACGGACACCGTGGGCGCGGGTTGGGAGACCGACCTCGATCGCCTGCGCGGCCTCGAGCACCACATCGACGAGCCCGGGTTCCTCGACGCGTTCGGCAGGGCCAAGCACGAGACGAAGGTGAACTTCGCGGGTTGGCTCGAGGAGGAGCACGGAATCGAGGTGCCCACCGGAGCCCTCTACGACGTGCAGGTGAAGCGTCTGCACGAGTACAAGCGGCAGCTGCTCAACATTCTGTGGACCATCGCCCACTGGCAGCGCATCAAGCGCGATCCCGGTGCCGACTGGGTGCCCAGGGTGAAGATCTTCGGCGGCAAGGCGGCACCGAGCTACCACACGGCGAAAGACATCATCCGCCTCATCAACGACGTCGGCGAGGTCGTCAACAACGATCCCGATACCCGCGATGTGCTGCGCGTCGTCTACCCGCCGAACTACGGCGTGTCGATGGCCGAGAAGCTCATTCCCGCGGCCGACCTGTCCGAGCAGATCTCGACGGCGGGTATGGAGGCCTCGGGCACCGGCAACATGAAGTTCGCGTTGAACGGCGCGCTCACCATTGGCACCCTCGACGGTGCCAACGTGGAGATTCGCGAGCAGGTCGGAGCGGAGAACTTCTTCCTGTTCGGTCTGACGGCTGACGAGGTGGCCGCGCGCCGGGCCGAGCCCGGTCACGCCCGCAGGGCGATCGAGCAGAGCCAGGCGCTCCGCGACGTGCTGCAGGCCGTCGCGGAGGGAACCTTCAGCCCCGGGGATCCGCACCGCTACGGCGGCCTCGTCGACCAGATGTGGAACAGCGACTGGTTCCTTGTGGCCTCCGACTTCGACGCCTACGACGCGGCCCAGGCCGAGGTCGACCGCGCCTACCGCGATCCCGAGCACTGGCGGCGCATGGCTCTGCTCAACGTCGCGCGCATGGGCTACTTCAGCTCCGACCGCGCCATCCGCGAGTACATGAGTGAGATCTGGAGCATCAGCCCGGCGCTGTAGACCCCTTGATCAGGGGGCGTGCGGAACGGCGCGAACACCGTGACCTGGGCGTCACATGTTCGTGGTTTGATGGGTGCAAGACCTACACGAGGGAGCCGACATGGCTGGCGACGACGCAACACACCCGGTGCTCGATGCTGCCGAGGCGCGGCAGCTCGCGCAGGGCGTGCACCCCGATCCGTTCGCCGCGCTCGGCCCCAGCGACGACGGTCGCAGTGTCACGGTGCACCAGCCGGGTGCCGAGCGGATCTGGGTCGTCAACGACACCGATGAGGTCGAGCTCGGTCGCCACCCGGCAGAAGACTCGGTTTTCACCGGCCCTGCGCTGCCGTTCTACCGGCTGCGCATTCAGTGGCCGGCCGGTGTCACCGAGGAGCGCGAAGATCCCTACCGCTTCGGGCCCGTGCTCGGCCAGGTCGATGAGTACCTCATCGGCGAGGGCCGGCACCGCCGCCTCTGGCAGGTGCTCGGCGCGCACCGCATCACCCACGAGCGGGTCGAGGGCGTGCACTTCGCGGTGTGGGCACCGAACGCGAGGCGCGTGTCGGTGGTCGGCGAGTTCAACTCCTGGAACAAGACGATTCACCCGATGCGCTCCCGCGGGGCCACGGGGGTGTGGGAGCTCTTCCTGCCCGGCATCGCCGAGGGCGCGGTGTACAAGTACGACATTCTCGGTGCCGACGATCGGAGCCTGCCGCTGAAGGCCGATCCGATCGGCTTCGGCAGTGAGCACCCCCCGGCGACGGGATCGGTGGTGCGCCGTCTCGGTCAGCACGACTGGCAAGACGACGCGTGGGTTCGGGGGCGAGCCGAGATCAACGCGGTAGATGCCCCGATGAGCATCTACGAGGTGCACCTCGGGTCATGGCGTCGCGTCGCGGGCGATGCGGCATCCGACGCCGAGGCGGCGCTCGGCCCAAGGGTCGATCCCGAGACCGGGCAGCGCCCGCTCTCGTACCTCGAACTGGCGACCGAGCTGGTCGACTACGCCGCCGATCTCGGCTTCACGCACATCGAGGTGCTGCCGATCACCGAGTTCCCCTTCGACGGCTCGTGGGGGTACCAGCCGATCGGCCTGTTCGCGCCGACCATTCGCTACGGCACACCGCAGCAGTTCGCAGCGTTCGTCGACGCCGCGCACGCGAGGGGCCTCGGCGTCATCGCCGACTGGGTGCCGGGTCACTTCCCCACCGACAGCCACGGTCTCGGCCGCTTCGACGGCACCGCGCTCTACGAGCACATGGATCCGCGCGAGGGTTTCCACCCCGACTGGAACACGCTCATCTTCAACTACGGTCGCCCGGAGGTGCTGAACTACCTGGTCTCCAACGCCCTGTACTGGCTCGACGAGTACCACCTCGACGGGCTGCGGGTCGACGCCGTGGCCTCGATGACCCAGCGAGACTACTCGCGCAGGCAGGGCGAGTGGATCCCGAACAAAGACGGGGGCAACGAGAACTACGAGGCGATGGAGTTTCTGCGCGAGGCCAACATCGCCGCCTACGCCGAGCGCCCCGGCATCGCGATGATCGCGGAGGATTCCACGGCCTTCCCGGGCGTCACGAGGCCCGTCGACCAGCAGGGCCTCGGCTTCGGGTACAAGTGGAACCTCGGCTGGATGAACGACTCGCTGAGCTACTTCGGCAAAGATCCGGTCTACCGCAAGCACCACCAGAACCAGCTGACCTTCGGCGTCACCTACGCCTTCTCCGAGAACTTCGTGCTGCCCATCAGCCACGACGAGGTCGTGCACGGCAAGGGGTCGATGTACGGCAGAATGCCGGGCAGCCACGCCGACAAGCTCGGCAATCTGAAGGCGTTCTACGGCTACATGTGGGGCTTTCCCGGCAAGAAGCTGCTGTTCATGGGGCAGGAGTTCGGGCAGCCCGCCGAGTGGAACTACGCCTCCGAGCTCGACTGGGGCGTGCTGCACGATCCTGGTCACGCCGGCGTGCAGGCCGTGGTGCGCGACCTCAATCTCCTGTACCGCGAGCAGCCGGCACTGCACCGCTACGACCACGACGGCCGCGGTTTCCAGTGGCTGCTGCTCGACGCGGTAGACGAGCAGGTCTTCGCCTGGTTGCGCCGCGGCGCACCGGGCGACCCCCACGTCGTCGTCGTGCTCAATCTCACACCGGTCGAACGCACGGGCTTCCGCATCGGATTCCCGGTCGCCGGGCGCTGGATCGAAGCGCTCAACACCGATTCCGCCTGCTACGGCGGCGGCAACCGCGGCAACACCGGCGCGATCGAGACCGAAGACGTGCCGGCCGGCGGCGAAGCGCAGTCGGCCATGCTCACCCTGCCACCCCTGTCCGCCATCTACTTCGTGGAGGAACGCCCATGAACGCCCTGCAACCCTCGGGCCAGCCACCTGCCCGCGCCAAGAGCCGTCTCTCCAGTCAGGCCATGGCCTTCGTCCTCGCGGGCGGTCGTGGCAGCCGACTCGAAGAGCTCACCGACCGCCGGGCCAAACCCGCGGTGCACTTCGGCGGCAAGTCGCGCATCATCGACTTCCCGCTGTCGAACGCCCTCAACTCGGGCATTCGCAAGATGGCGGTCGCCACGCAGTACAAGGCGCACTCGCTGATCCGGCACATGCAGCGCGGCTGGGGCTTCTTCCGAGCCGAGCGCAACGAGTACCTCGACATCCTGCCTGCCAGCCAGCGGGTCGAAGAATCGAAGTGGTACCTCGGCACGGCCGATGCCGTGACGCAGAACATCGACATCGTCAACGACTATCGGGTGAAGTACGTCATCATTCTCGCGGGCGACCACGTCTACAAGATGGACTACGAGATCATGCTGCGGCAGCACGTCGAGACGGAAGCCGACGTCACGGTCGGGTGCCTCACGGTGCCGCGCGAGGAGGCCACCGGTTTCGGCGTCATGCAGGTCGACGACGACGGCAGAATCATCGACTTCCTCGAGAAGCCGGCAGATCCGCCCGGCACCCCCGAAGATCCCGACATGGCCCTCGCCTCCATGGGCATCTACGTCTTCAACTGGGAGTTTCTGCGCGAGCTGCTGCTCGACGACGCCGAAGACACGAGTTCGAGCCACGACTTCGGCCACGACCTCATCCCGGCCATCGTGAAGGGCGGCAGGGCGTTCGCCCACCGCTTCAGCGAGTCGTGCGTGATGAGCGGGCTCGAGACCGAGCCCTACTGGCGCGACGTGGGCACGATCGACTCGTTCTGGCGAGCCAACATCGACCTGACGGAGTTCGTGCCGGCGCTCGACCTCTACGACAACGCCTGGCCCATCTGGACCTATGCCGAGATCACCCCGCCCGCGAAGTTCATCCACGACGACGACGGCCGCCGCGGGCAGGCGATTCAGTCGCTGGTCTCGGGCGACTGCATCATCAGCGGTGCCGAGGTGCACAATTCGCTGCTGTTCACGGGCGGCCGTGTGCACTCCTACTCGTCGCTCGACCACGTCGTCGCTCTGCCGCGCGTGCAGGTGGCACGCGGGGCACGGCTTGATCGCTGCGTCATCGACAGCGGGGTGAAGATTCCCGAGGGGCTCGTCGTCGGCGAAGATCCCGAAGAAGACGCGAAGTGGTTCCGGGTGACCCCGGGTGGCGTCACCCTCATCACCCAGCCGATGCTCGACCTTCGCGCCGCAGCCCTGGAGAAGTGACGGTGGCCCGCCGCATGCGCCGTGTCCTGTCCGTGGCGTCGGAGTGCGCGCCCCTCGTGAAAACCGGGGGGCTCGCCGACGTCGTGGGCGCGCTGCCCGCGGCCCTGGAGCCTCTGGGGTGGAAGACGCGCATTCTGATGCCGGCCTACCCGGGTCTGCTCGAGAAGATCGGCAGGAGCCGCCGCATCTGGCGCGACGACGATCTCTTCGGAGGCCCGGTCGCCGTGCGCCACGGCAGCTACGAGGGTCTCGACCTGCTGCTGCTCGACGCGCCGCACCTGTTCGACCGCCCGGGCGGTCCCTACAACGTCGACGGACACGACCACCACGACAACCACGTGCGGTTCGCGGCCCTCTCGTGGGTCGGTGCCCGGCTCGCGGCCGAGGGCACCAGCGATCGCTGGCGGCCCGACGTGGTGCACGCGCACGACTGGCAGGCCGGTCTCGTGCCCTCGTACCTCAAGTACGCGGGCACCGACGTGCCGAGCGTCATGACGATTCACAACATCGCGTTCCAGGGCATCTTCGGGGCCGACCAGCTCGACTGGCTTCGCCTTCCCACCTGGGACTTCCACGCCGACGCGCTCGAGTACCACGGTCTCGTCAGCACGCTCAAGGCCGGCATGGTGCACGCCTCCAGGGTCACCACCGTCAGCCCGAGCTACGCGGAGGAGTTGGCCACGCCCGAGTTCGGTTTCGGGCTCGAGGGCGTCGTCGCCGCGCGTCGGGATCGCGGTGAGATGCTCGGCATTCTGAACGGCATCGACACGACGGTCTGGGATCCGGCGACCGACCCGCACGTCATCTCCTACTCGGCCGACGAGCCCGGCGGCAAGGCCGAGGCCCGCCGCGCGCTGCTGCAGGAGTTCTCACTGGACGAGCCGAGCGGCCCGCTTGCCGTGGTGGTCACGCGGCTCACCCACCAGAAGGGCGTCGACCTGCTGATCGAGGCGCTGCCGCGGTTCATCGAGGCGGGCGGCGCGGTCATCGTGCTGGGCTCGGGAGATCCCGACTATGAGTACGGGCTCGGTCAGCTAGCGTCGTGGTACCCGCGCTCGGTCGGGCTGCGCATCGGCTACGACGAAGCCCTCAGCCACCGCCTGTACGCGGGTGGCGACCTCGTGCTCGTGCCCTCGCGCTTCGAACCCTGCGGCCTGACTCAGCTGTACGGTCTGCGCTACGGCGCGGTGCCGCTCGTCGCCGCGACGGGCGGCCTGCGAGACACGGTCACCGACGCGCGGCCGGAGAACCTCGCGAACGGAACGGCGACCGGTTTCACCTTCGGCGACAGCGCCGATGGCGGGCACATCGACGCCGGCGGGCTCGGCTTCGCGCTCGGCCGCTCCGTCGACCTCTACGCCGATCGCGAGGAGTGGCTGCGCCTGCGCGACCGGGGCATGCGGTCGCCGGTCGATTGGGGATCATCAGCCGTTCGCTACGCCGAGCTGTTCGCGGGTCTGACGCGGTGACGCCCGTTTCGTCGGCTTCGTCGGGGGCTCCGCTCGCTGAGGAGCCTGCGGTGCCTGCCGCGTCCGACACGCCTGCTGCGGCGCGAGTCGTGACCCCCGGGCGAGCCTCGCCGCTCGGGGTCACGGCCGACTCGCGAGGCGTCAACGTCGCGGTGTGGGCACCGGAGGCGACGCGGGTGGAATTCTGCCTCTTCGGTGAGGGGTCCGCGGCCGCCGAGGAGCGAATCGCGCTGCCCTACCGCGACGGCGACATCTGGCACGCGCACCTCGCCGGCGTCGGCACCGGATCCCGCTACGGCCTCCGTGCCGACGGCCCGCACAACCCCGCGGAGGGCCTGCGCTTCAACCCGAGCAAGCTGCTCATCGATCCCTACGCCCGCGCGATCGAGTCGCCGCTGCGCTGGGATCCGCTGATGTCGGGATACGCGGTGGGCCCGGATGACGATCTCACCGTCGACGATCGCGACAGTGCAGAGGTCGTGCCGAAGTGCATCGTCACGGGCGGTGCGGCCGGCGACGTCGCGGATGACGCCGCGGGGCCCGATCCCGCGTCGAATCGCCCGCGTCACGATCTCGCCGACCTCGTCGTCTACGAGGCGCACGCCAGGGGTATCTCCGCCGCGCACCCCGGGGTACCCGAGGAGCTGCGCGGCACCTACGCGGGCATGGCCCACCCCGCGATCGTGGGTCACCTGACGTCGCTCGGGGTCAACGCCGTCGAGCTGCTGCCGGTGCAGGCGTTCATCGATGACCAGTATCTGGTCGGCAAGGGCCTCAGCAACTACTGGGGGTACCAGCCGATCGCCTGGTTCGCGGCCGAGCCGCGCTACGCCCGCACGCAGCGGGGCATCGACGCCGACGCCGAGCTGCGGCACCTCGTGCACACGCTGCACGAGGCCGGCATCGAGGTGCTCGTCGACGTCGTCTTCAACCACACCGGCGAGGGCGACGAACTCGGGCCGACGCTGAGCTATCGCGGCCTGCACAACACCGGGTACTACCGGCTGATCGACGGCGAGGTGCCGCAGCGCGGGCGTCACTACGTCAACGACACCGGCACGGGCAACACACTGGCCTCCGATCGGCCGATGGTGCTGCGGCTCGTGCTCGACAGCCTGCGGCACTGGGTGACCCACTTCGGCGTCGACGGGTTCCGCTTCGACCTGGCGACGACGCTCGGCAGAACGGAGCAAGGCTTCGACCCGACGGCGGCGTTCTTCCAGGCCGTGCGCCAGGATCCCGTGCTCGCAGACGTCAAGCTCATCGCCGAGCCGTGGGACGTGGGGCCGGGCGGCTACCAGCTGGGGCATTTTCCGCACCCGTGGTCGGAGTGGAACGATCGGTTTCGCGACGGCGTGCGCGAGGCGTGGCGCGGCGACGCGCTGGGCCAGGTCGGCATTGGATCGCGGCTGCTCGGCTCGGCGGGCCAGTTCGACCACTCGGGCCGCTGCAGCACCGCGTCGGTCAACTTCCTCACCGCGCACGACGGGTTCACGCTCGCCGATGTCGTCTCCTACGCCGAGAAGCACAACGAGGCGAACGGCGAGGAGGGTCGCGACGGCCACCACGACAACGTCTCCGACAACCTCGGGGTCGAGGGGCCGACCGACGACCCCGGCATCCTGGCCGCGCGCGGCCGTCGCGCGCGCGGCATGCTCGCGACGCTGCTGGTGTCGCAGGGCGTGCCGATGCTGCTGGCTGGCGATGAGATCGGCAACAGCCAGGGCGGCAACAACAACGCCTACGCGCAAGACAACGAGATCGGCTGGATCAACTGGTCATCGCCCGATGCCGAACTGATGCGACTCGTGCGACGGCTCATCGACGTGCGCCGCCGACTGCCGATGCTGCGCCAGCGGGCCTTCCTTCACGGCCGCGAGCGCGAGGACGGGCACCCCGACGTGGTGTGGCGACGGGCCGACGGCTCGATCCCGAGCCACGATGACTGGCACGATCCCTCGCAGCGCACGATCACCGTGGAGCTGCGCGGCGCGGCCGGCGACCCGCGGGGCGAAGCGATCGAGGGTGCGGCGCTCGTCGTGCTGAACCTCGGCGAAGACACCGAGATTCGCCTGCCACGGCCGGGTGCCGAGCGGGGCGGAGCCGATCCCGAGGATCACGCCGAGGTCGATCGCGAGGCTGATCACGGCTGGCGCATCGAGGTCGATACCGCCCGACCCGAGGCCGCGGGCCGAGTCTCGGAAAGCTACTTCGCGCTCGCCCAGTCGGTCGTGGTGCTCTCAGCCTCTTAGTTACTGCTCTCGCTGCTCTCTCCGTCCCTACTGCTCTCGCTGTTCTTACCGCTGTTCACCGCGTCGGCGAGCACCTGCGCGCCGCTCGTCAGCAGCGCGCGCCGCCACGGCAGCACGCCGTCGATCTCGATCTGGATCGACATGCTCAGCACCGTGCGGATGACGATGATGAGGCCGAGAATCAGCGTCTCCTCCAGGGTCGGCGCGTAGAGCGTGCGAACGATGTCGGCCGCCACGAAGATCTCGAGGCCGAGCAGGATCGTGCCGCCCAGAGTTCGCCGCAGCACCTGAAACGCCGCTGCGCCGCCCTGGCCCTGTGCCAGGGCGCGGATAGAGAGCCAGGCCGAGATCACGAACCCGACGCACAGGGCGATGACCCCGATCATCTCGAACACGTCGATGATCGCGGCGAAGAACCCCGAGGTAGTCATACCCCCAAGCGTAGACGTTCGCGGCGGTGCGCCAGGGTGCGCCGACCCGCCGAATGCCTACTGGTCGCGCGGGATGACCGGCACCGCCCATCCGTGTGATCAGTCAGCGATCTCCGAGAACAGCGCGCGGCACCGCCTGCCCCTACCGCGCGAACATGCTCAGCGCGATCCCGACCAGCGCGTACAGACCGAGCGCGGCACCGAGCACCGACTCGCGCCACGACCCCGCGGTGCCCAGAAGCGGCAGCGCGAAGTACCCGTTCCTGCCCCACATACGGTTCAGCATCGGCGCGCGCCGCACCGCGCTCGGGGCCCGAATCCGTAGCGGCCAGAACCAGTTGATGCCCTGCGCCGTGAGCCAGTCGCCAAGCAGGTGAATCCCGTACCCCAGCGTCACGCACCAGGCGAACCAGTGCGCGCCGCTCGGGAGGAAGAGCGCGAGCGCAGCACCGACCACGATGCCGATGGCCCACGCGCGCGGCCAGCTTCCGGCGAGCCTCAGCGTCTTGACCGCGAGGCAGATGAGTGCGGCGACGGCGACCGCCGCACCGGTCTGGATCGGGGCCTCCCACCACGAGACCGAGCAGGTCAGCTGCCCGATCCAGAGGCTCAGAAACCAGACCCCGAGCGCGGCGACCAGCGAGTGCAGGCCGTGCCGGTGACCGCCGGACAGCGCCCCCGCCGCTCCCGCGACGGCCCTGCCGCCCGGCACCGAGCGCGCGATCGTCGCGGAGTGGTGGTCGGCATCGGGGAGCAGCGCCGCGCCCGCGCAGACGACGGCACCCGTGAGCACGGCCCAGGGCTGAACGTGCAGCACCCCGAAAGACGGGAACCCCGGGGCGCTCGCAGCGACGGCGGTCCACGCCGCCGCGCCGCACAGTGCGTGATTGAAACCCATCATGGTGCCGGTCGTCCTCCCTTCTCCGTACCGTGTTTCAGTATGGGGGCAACCTCTGACACGCGAGTGCGCACCGGGCCGCGACGAGAAGCGCCTCGCTGATCCAGACGCTGTCTGGCGCGCAGCGGTGCCGACGGCCGCGATTGACCAGGATTTCGGCGCAGAGGATGATCCTGCGGGTGAGATTGTGGCCGGGCTCTCTCGCGGCGGTGCCGTCGGCGCGTCGGAGACGATGCCGCCGTGGCGGGGCGGCCGTGGCGGGGTGCCGCAAGTGGTCGCCAGGCGGTTGCCAGGCACCGGAAAAGGGGGCGCGCGACGCAGCGGCGCGATCACTCAGAGTCGGATAGGGTGTATGGGCGCGCGCCGCCGAGCTGCGTCGTTCGGAGCTGCGCCGTTCGCGGGGCCCGCGCGATTCGCAGTCGGGTTCGAGCGCATCCACAACCCTGGGCGCGACCTCGTGTCGGTGTCACCCAGCTATCGAAAGGAATACTCGCATGTCGTTCTGGACCTCTTTCTGGGACCTGATCTGGTGGTTCTTGACCATCTTCGTCTTCGTCGCCTACCTGATGGCGCTCTTCGCGATCATCTCCGACCTGTTCCGGGATCGGAAGCTCAACGGCTGGTGGAAGGCGCTCTGGCTGCTCTTCCTCATCTTCCTGCCGTTCCTCACGGCCCTCGCCTACCTCATCTTCCGAGGCAAGGGCATGAGCGAGCGAGCGGCCGCCGCGGCGGAGAAGAGCCAGGAGCAGACGAATGACTACATTCGTTCGGTCGCCGGTGATGTCACGCCGACGGAGGAGATCGCGCGCGCGAAGGAACTGCTCGACTCCGGTGCGATCGACGCCGAGGAGTTCGCGAAGCTCAAGCGTGCCGCACTCGCGAAGGTCGATGCTAAGTAGCCAGCCGCCAGGCGGTTGAGAGCCGCGCAAACACCCATCGCGCCTGCGCGATCAGTTAGTGATCGCGCAGGCGCGATGCGTTCGCGGAGATCGCGTTCTGCGCCGGGACGCCTTCGAGCACGGCGGCATCCCGTTCCGCGCCCCGCTCGAGGCTCCGCTCGGGCACCGAACCGGCGCGATCCCTCACCCTCTCCCGCGAGCCCTCACACCGCCAGCAGGCCCTCCGGATCGATCACGGTCACCCGGTAGTCGAGCTTCGTCGCCTCTCGGGCGAGATCGTCGATGAGTCGCCCGGCTATGGGGCCGATCGCGGTGACGTTCGCGAGGTCGAGCACGAGCGCGTGCGCGGAGGCGTCGCGCAGAGCCGAGATGCTCGCCTGGATGAGTATCTCGGCCGCGACGAAGTCGACTGTGCCGCGCACCCGGACGACGACGGTGCCGGTCGCGGCATCGAGCGTGATTTCCTGAACGGGAGACGCGGGGTGGTTCTGGTGGTTGTACATGTGCAGGCCGAATTGGTCGGACAGCGTTTCGAGGGCGAGCACGCCGCGACTGCTGTTGCCGGCCTGATCGAGCGGTGGGCTGAAGACCCCGATCCCGTACTGCCCCGGAGCGACCGCGACGATGCCGCCGCCGACCCCAGATTTGGCGGGCATGCCGACCTTGAAGAGCCACTCGCCCGAGCGGTCGTACATGCCGCAGCTGGTCATCACGGAGAGCGCGTTGCGGGCGATGGTCGCCTCGACGACGCGCTGCCCGGTGATCGGATTGACGCCGTTGTTGGCCAGGGTGGCACCCATGAGCGCCAGGTCCGAGGTGTCTACGAGCAGGGCGCACTGCCGGAAGTAGGCTTCGGTCGCGTCGTCGACGCTCGAGCCGAGCACCCCGAAAGATCGCGCCAGCGCGGCGAGCGCGCGGTTGCGGTCGCCCGTGCTCGACTCCGAACGGTAGACGCTGTCGTCGGGGTCGAGTTCTCTGCCGGCGAAGGCCGACAGGCCCGCTCGGATGCGTTCGAAGCGCTCCTCGGCATCCCGCCCTCCGATGAGCGAGGTCGTGACCACGGCACCCGCGTTGATCAGCGGATTCGCCGGACGCCCGCGCTCGTCGAAGCTGATCGCGTTGAACGCCTGACCGCTGGGCTCGACGCCGATGCGCTCGAGCATGGTGTCCATGCCGAGCTCCGCGAGCGCGAGCGCGTACACGAACGGCTTCGAGATCGACTGGATCGTGAAGCGCGCCGCCCTGTCTCCCGCGCCGTACGCGCGCCCCGAGAGGGTCACCGCGG
Source organism: Leucobacter sp. (assembly GCA_047973175.1). Classification (GTDB taxonomy): domain Bacteria; phylum Actinomycetota; class Actinomycetes; order Actinomycetales; family Microbacteriaceae; genus Leucobacter. Next base: position 17,424 of record JBKEBN010000110.1, on the reverse strand, counting down.
AGATCCCGAGCAGCTCGGGATCGGCCTTCGCCAGCTCGGGGATGTAGTCGGCGACGGCTCCGGCAGGGTCTGCCGCGCGCACCTTGGCGAGCATGTTCTCCAGTGACTGCTCGATGGGTCGTGCCGTGAACAGCTCTTCGCGTTCGGTATCGTCTCGCATGCTTCCGCCCTCCGGTGTCGTTTCGGCTCTCACGCGTATTCTCCGGTAGAGGAGACGATAGTCCATGGGTGCGACACGCGGTGCCGTGCCGTGCCGAGGCGGATGCCACTGAGAGCGCGGGGGAGACCGGGGGAGCGCGGTGTATAAGCGTGATGACCGAATGTTTCACGGCGTGCGCAGCAGCGGGCCCGAGGTCTTAGGGTTGGAATGTTGCAAGGAAATCGCGCAGAGACTGCGCAGAGACATCGCGCAGAGATGAGGTAGTGCCCGTGACGTCCCAGCCCAGCACAGGTGGTGACACCGCCGCCGGTATCGGCGGTGAGAGCGTCGGCGAGGACCTGAAGACTGCGTTCCGGTATCACCCGGCAGGGATCGCGGTCATCGCCGCAGCTACGCCGGAGGGGCTCGTCGGTCTGACCGCGTCGAGCGTTGCCTCGGTGGCTGTCGATCCGGCCGCGATCATGTTCTCCGTGACCCGGGCGACCGGCAGCGCGGGGGCGATTCTCGGTGCCGACACCTTCGTGGTGAACCTCATCGATCACGATCACGCCGAGCTCGCTCTGACCTTCGCCACCAGCGGTTCTGCGCGCTTCACCCCCGAGCAGGGCTGGGGCACCCTCGAAACGGGCGAGCCCTACCTTCCCGGGGCGAGGGCCGCCCTGCGCTGCCGCACGCTGCACACGGTGTCCGTCGGATCCTCCACCGTGGTCGTCGCCGAGGTGCTCGAGGTGCGCATCGGCCCGATCGGCCGCCCGGTCGTGTATCGGGATCGGGTCTTCCACCCGCTGCCCGACCTGATCGACCAGTAGGGGCGCGACTGAGCCTCGCCCAAAACCGCTCGCTGCTCGGCCGGAGTTCGCGTTCACTGGTTGGAAATGTAGGTTATGAGGGGTGTTTAAGATACGTTTCCGACCAGGGAACGGCTCGGGATCGCGCCGTCGGGCACCCGCCCGCCGCACGACGAGGCGCTGATCCGCTCCCAGAAGGAGGCAGATGATGACCGTTTCAAGTGACGCTCCCGCGCCCGCCAGGCTCGACGACGCCGACATCAGTCGCGTGCTCGTGGTCATCGCGCACCCCGACGACGCCGAGTACGGCAACTCCGCGGCCGTCGCGGCGTGGACCGATCGCGGTGTCGAGGTCGCCTACCTGCTGCTGACGGCCGGCGAGGCCGGCATGCAGCTGCCCCCGGAGGAAACCGCTCCGCTGCGCGCCGAGGAGCAGCGCCGCGCCTGCGATGTCGTCGGGGTGCGTCGGCTCGCGATCCTGAACTTTCCCGACGGCATGCTCGAATACGGCCTCGAGCTGCGCCGCGCGATCGCCCGCGAGATCCGCGAGTTCCGGCCCGACGCCGTCATCTGCGGCAGTGGCAGCCTGAAGGTCGGTTGGGGTCTCGACCACCCGGATCATCGCGCGGCAGGCCTCGCGGCCATCGACGCGACCCGTGACGCCGACAACCGCTGGGTGTTTCCCGAGCTCGCGCGCGACGAGCAGCTCGCTCCCTGGGGCACCACCTGGCTGCTGCTCACCGGTGGCGACGCGACGCACTACGTCGAGGTCTCCGACGCCGACGTGTCGCGGGCGGTCGCCTCGCTGCAGCAGCACCGGGCCTACCTCGCCGAGCTGCCCTGGCACCCCGCTCCCGAGGACTTCATTCCCGAGCTGCTCGCCGAGGGCGGGCAGCGCAGCGGAGTGCCCTACGCGGTCACCTACGAGGCCCACCGCCTGCGCGGCTGAGCGGCCGCGACTAGGGCCGGGGCCGGTGTCTTGCCCATGTTCGCCGGTTGGAAATGCACGTCATACGGGCCGCGAAAGCGACATTTCCAACCGGGCAACGGCCTGATCAGGCGGTTCCGGGCGGCGCACCAGCTCGATGACAAGCAGCACCAGCAGCACCACGATCAGCGTGCCGAAGACCTTGCCCAGGGTGACCGGGCGGTCGAGAAACAGCACGAGCACCCCGATCGCCACCGTCGCGACCATGAGCGCCGACCGCCACCGCTCCACCGCCCGGCCGAAGCCGCGGGTGTCGAGGCCGTGCCTGAGCGCCGCGGCCCGCACGGCTCCGAACCCGCTGCCGGTCGCCCCGCGAATCGCGCGCGCGGCGCGCGACGATCCCGAGACCCACGCCCCGATCGCGAGAAACGCGCACAGCACCGCGAGAGCCGTCGTCGTCGACGAGATGCTCTGCGTGAGCTGCTCGAACAGCGCCGTCGCGGTCGCCTTCGGCATGATCGACGGGCTCACGGCCGAGAGGAAGAACAGCTTGCCGACGCCGACGCCGGCACCCAGGCTGAGGAACGACAGCAGCAGCCCGAGACCGCCCCAGGCGAGCGCCCGCTTGTGCGCGGGAGCCACCGCGATGCCAGCGACGAGCAGGCCGAGCACCACCCACGGCAGCCAGTAGCCGGCGGCGACCGACACCAGATAGACCGTGCGCACCTGCGTCAGCGAGTCCGAGGTGAGAATCGGAATCGTCACGTCGATCACCGGAATGCTCGCGGCGAAGCCGACGCCCTGGTCGACGAGCGTCTGCTTCACCTGCTGGATCACGAGGCTCAGCTCGAGGGTGAGCGCGCCGTCCTCAGACAGCTGCAGCGCCGTATCGGGGTCGCCCTGGATCACCGCGATCGCGAGGCCGTGCGACTCGCGCAGCGTGGCCTCCCAGACGCTCGCGAACTGCTCAGACCCCACGATCTGCTCGGTGCCGGTGCGAATCAGCGACCGCATGCCCTCCGCGGCCGGTCCCTCGAGCAGGGTCAGCGCCGCGGTGGCGCGCTCCGGCATGTCGAGACCCTCCAGGCCGTCGAAGACATCGGACACGACGCCGTCGATGTCGACGTTCGCCTCGATGTTCTCCACCACCTGATCGGTCACGAACGCCTGCACCGCCGGTTCGTGCGCCAGGGGCGCGAAGGTCGCGACGAAGCGGTCGGTGTCGACCAGGTGCACTCGCGCCCAGGTGCAGATCACGGCGACCGGAGCCAGCAGCATGCTCAGAATGATGAGCACGGCCGCGACGGCGTTGCGGGTGCGACCGTGCTTGCGGGGTTTGGCGGTGGATCCGGATCCCGACCCCGCGCCGCTCACGGCGGCCTCGGCCTCCGCGACCGCCCCCTCCAACTCGCGATTGCGGGTTTCGAGTGCGTCGATCCGCGCGCGCAGGGCACCGAGCTCTTGCTGGTCTTCCATGGGTCCCCCGTTCAGGAGCGGTGATCGGCGCTATTCGAAGCGTCATCGGAATGTTATACGACGGAAAGTCACTCGTTTGCCGCGTAAACGCGCGGCTGCAGGGCTCCGATCAAGACGTTCTATGGAGCGGGGTAGAGGCCCTGTAATCTACCGGTGACCGCTGAGCAGTACACTCGGAGCGATACCGCACAAGAATGCATCGCACGAGTATGCCGGTCACCAGCCGGCTCTTTCCAACCACGGAGAAATCAATGAAGATTCGTTATGTCCTTCCCGCGCTCGCCGCCGCGTCGCTCCTCGCCCTCACCGGCTGCACCACCAACGTCGAGGGAGAGCAGCACGAGGCCTTCGACGTGTCGAACGTCAAGCCAGACGAGGCCGCGATCAAGCTGCTGCCGGAAGACATCAAGCAGACGGGCAAGCTCGTCATCGGCACCGACGCGTCGTACCCGCCCAACGAGTACAAGAGCAGCGACGGCGAAATCGTCGGCTGGGGCGTGGACCTCGCCTCGGCAGTAGCCGCGAAGCTCGACCTGGAGCCGGTGTGGGAGGAAGCCGGCTTCGACTCGATCATCCCCAGCGTGCAGGGCGGCAAGATGGACATGGGATCGTCGTCGTTCACCGACAACGCCGAGCGGCAGAAGACCGTCGACTTCGTCAACTACTACGATGCCGGCGTGCTCTGGGCGGCACCCATCGGCAAGACCGTCGACCCTGACAACGCCTGCGGCCTCGAGGTCGCGGTGCAAGACGGCACCTTCCAGCACACCGACGAGCTGCCCGCGAAGTCCAAGAAGTGCGAGGAGGAGGGCAAGGAGGCCATCGAGATCCTGCCCTTCGAGGGTCAGGCCGAAGCCACCAACGCCGTCGTGCTCGGCAAGGCCGACGCGTTCACCGCCGACTCGCCCGTGACGCTCGCCGCGATCGCCGCGCAGAGCGACAAGATCGAGGCCTCCGGCGAGTCGTTCGATGTCGCGCCCTACGGCTACGCGCTCGCCAAGAACGCCGACAACCCGAAGGCGCAGAGCGAGCTCACCCTGGCCGTGCAGGCCGCGCTGCAGTCGCTCATGGACGACGGCACCTACCTCGAGATTCTCAAGAGCGCCGGTGTCGAAGACGGCGCGATCGAAGAGGCCACGATCAACGCCGGTTCTTGATCGCCGATAGGGCGAGCATCGAACCTATCGAGCATCGAATGCTGAGCATCGAATACCGAGCAGAGAGGCATCTCTCATGACCGAGCAGGCGCGAGGGACTTCGGAGGAGGCTCCGAAGTCCCAGCCCTTCTACGAATCCGAGCCGATCGAGGCCATCAAGCTGAAGCACCCCGGTCGGGTCGTCTTCGCGATCATCCTGGTGGTGCTCGCGGGGCTCTTCGTCATCGACGCCGCGGGCCGCGAGGCCTACGACTGGCCCGAGGTCGGCAAGTACCTCTTCGATACGCGCATCGTCACCGCGGTCGGATACACGCTGCTGCTGACCGTGTACTCGATGATCATCGCGATTGTTCTCGGTGTCGCGCTCGCCATCATGCGGCTCTCGCCGAACCCCATCGTGAAAGCGGTGGCGTGGGTGTACCTCTGGATCTTCCGCGGCACCCCGGTCTACGTGCAGCTCACCTTCTGGGGCCTGTTCGCGGTGATCTACCCGACGCTCGGCATCGGCATCCCCTTCATGGATCCGATCTTCGAGTTCGAGACGAAGACGATCATGACCGCCTTCGCCCTCGCCATCATCGGCCTCGCGCTCAACGAGGCCGCGTACATGGCCGAGATCGTGCGCGCGGGTCTGCTCTCGGTCGACAAGGGGCAGGACGAGGCCGCCAGCGCGCTCGGCCTCGGCTGGTGGAACACCATGACCCGGGTGATCCTGCCCCAGGCGATGCGCGTCATCATTCCGCCGACGGGCAACGAGGTCATCTCGATGCTGAAGACCACCTCGCTCGTCACGGCCGTGCCGTTCACGCTCGAACTCTTTACCAAGCAGAAGGACATCGCCGCGGTCACCTACAACCCGGTGCCGATGCTGCTCGTGGCCTCGGTCTGGTACCTCGTGGTGACCTCGATTCTGATGGTGGGCCAGTTCTACCTCGAGAAGCACTTCGCCAAGGGCGTGGGGCAGCGGCCCGACGCGATGACCCCCACCGTCGAGACGAACGCCGTCGGCGTCGTCGACAGCGCGACGGAGCCCGGCAGCGGAGTCGCGGGTGCCACGACGGCACCCGGCAGCGGAGTCGTCGAAACAGGCGACGGAACGACACCGCTCGGCAGCAGCGGCGAGAAGAGGTAGACCATGAACGTGCACGCGACCGATGTGCCCATGGTGCGGGCCGAGGGAGTATCGAAGTCCTACGGGTCGAACCTGGTGCTCAAGTCGATCTCGCTCGAGGTGGAGCGAGGCGAGGTGCTGTGCCTCGTCGGCCCCTCGGGATCGGGCAAGTCGACCTTTTTGCGCTGCATCAACCACCTCGAGACCGTCAACTCGGGCAGGTTGTTCGTCGACGGCGAGCTCGTCGGCTACCGTCAGCAGGGCGACAAGATCTACGAGATGCACCCGCGCGAGGCGGCGAAGCAGCGCCGTGACATCGGCATGGTGTTTCAGCGCTTCAACCTGTTTCCGCACATGACCGCGCTCGAGAACGTCATGCTCGCCCCCGCGCTGCTCAAGAAGTCGAAGAAGGCCGCGTTGAAGGCCCGGGCCATGGAGTTGCTCGCGCGGGTGGGGCTGGCGGATCGCCACGACTACTACCCGGCGCACCTCTCGGGCGGGCAGCAGCAGCGCGTGGCCATCGCCCGCGCGCTCGCCATGGAGCCGAAGCTGATGCTCTTCGACGAGCCCACCTCGGCGCTCGACCCCGAGCTCGTCGGCGAAGTGCTCGACGTGATGCAGGGCCTCGCCGAGAGCGGCATGACGATGATCGTCGTCACCCACGAGATGGGGTTCGCGCGCGAGGTCGCCGACCAGCTCGTGTTCATGGACGGCGGCGTTGTGGTGGAGGCGGGCGATCCGGTGCAGGTGCTCACGAACCCGCAGCGCGAGCGCACCAAGGCCTTCCTCTCCAAGGTGCTGTGAGTTGAGTCGACGCGGATCACGCGGCGCAGCCGCTTGATGCGCGTCGACTCAAGGTTGAGCGAGCGGAGCGAGTCGAAACCTCCCCGTGGGGAAGATCACGCGGCGCAGCCGCTTGATGCGCGTCTGTCATCTGCGGTGCCAACGTCTTCTTGGCGGCTTCGAGTCGCGGATGGCGGGGTGTTCTCAGCGCGTCTTGGTCTTTCTTTCGTGCTCAGAGCGTGCGGTTGCGAACGATCCATCAATGCTTGCTGCTAGCGGGCTCGAGTTGCCCGTCTTCTGCAACGTATTCGACCGGAACTCCGTTGATCTCGGTCGGGTAGGACTCGGTGTTTGTGTCGGTGCTGACCCACACCATCAGCGATGTCGCTTCGGGGGAGGGGCCGATGAGCCAGGCCCCTTCGAGCTCAGGGAGTGCGTTCCTCGCCGCGATAATCTCTTGATGTGAGAATGCCGCCGAGCGCCACTCCACGTTGATCAGGTCGCTCGGAACGGCCTCCATGAGCGCTTGCACCTCATCGGGAGGAGTCTCGCTCCTGCCGGAAATGGTGAAGATATTGCTCTCGTAGTCCACGCGCGCTCCGCCGTACACGTCTGGGTACTCTTCTTCGAGTAGCTCCAATATTGGCTGCGTGTAGACGTCGACTTCCTGGGCGCGGAGTTCTTCGGCTGAGAGCGGGTCAGTGTCCAACGGCACTTCTGACTCAACTCCTGGTTGCGGCTCGTCGGGGTTGGCTTCTGCTTCGACACCGCCGAAGGACGCAAGAACGGCGACCACACCGGCCAGTGCGATTCCGGAAACGAGGGCGACCCTGTAGCGACTACGCATTCACGCCGAGATCCCGCTTGATCTTGGTGGTGGAGACGCCCTCGGTGCGGTCGAGGTAGATGACCTCGCAGTAGTCGCGCAGCACCTCGAAGCGGGGATCGCCGGCCCAGTCGCCGCCCATGACGACGGCATCGATCTCGTACTTCTGCACGTCGCGCACCTTCTGGTCCCAGGCTTCTTCGGGAATGACGAGGTCGACGTAGCGCACGGCCTCGAGCATGTTCTTGCGGGTCTCGAAGTCGTGGTAGGTCTTCTTGCCCTTGCCCGCGTTGAACTCTTCGGTGGAGGCTGCCACGACGAGGTAGTCGCCGAGGTCGCGCGCGCGCTTGAGCAGGCGGATGTGCCCCCAGTGCAGAAGATCGAAGGTGCCGTAAGTCAGAATCCGCTTCATCCCCCCATGCTAGTGTCCCGCGCCGAGAGTGTCGGTCTCTGCAAAGCAACTCCCGACACCGGACACCGGAAGTCGCGCGGTCGGGCCGCACCCTCACCCGCGCAACCTCCTGCGAGATCGCTCACGGTTTGAAAGCGCGTGCGCATTCGGGTTCCCTCCGTGTCGGCCGGAGCGTACGCTGGAAGCAGAGGGGCGCGCAGAGGCGTCCCATCGGCTCAGGGGAGGGTGAAGATGCAAGCGAACAATGAGCGGCGAGTCCCGGATCACGAGTCGGATCCCGCACACACGCCGGGCGACGGCTGGGCCGAGGAGGGCGGTGCTTCGCACCTCGGGCCTGCTACTCACATCGAGTCGGGGCATCCGCACGAGGATGACGAAGACGAGTAGGCAGTAGGCAATCGCGCGGGTAAGCGCGCCGCTGCGGCACCGCGGCGGTCGCGTCTACCCGCGCGATCGTATTTCTCAGGCCGACTTTCTAGCGCTCACATAATCGCGCTCACACAGTCGGGCTCACTCAGACGCGGCCTCAGTCTGCGGGTGCGAGATCGTAGGTGACCCAGGGGGTCTGCTTCGCGACGCGATCGTAGAGGCTGCGGGCCGTCGTGTTACTGTCCGCGGTGATCCAGCGCACCAGGGAGGCCCCCTCGTCGCGGGCGATCTCGGCGAGGCGGTGCAGGATCGCCGACGCGGCTCCCGTTCCGCGCGCCTCGGGCGCGGTGAACAGGCCGTCGAGGTAGAGCCCGCATCCGCCGTCGATGGGCCGGGCGAAACGGCGGAAGTGGCCGATCCCGATCGGCACACCGCCGACCTCGGCGATGAGTCCGCGAGTTTCGTGAGCGGGATCCAGCAGCCACCCCCAAACGGTCTCGTACACCTCGGGCGCGTGCGGTTTGCCGTAGAAGTCGCGGTAGCCGCGGTAGAGCGCGGCCCACGCATCGCGGTCGCCCGCCGCGACAGGGCGCACGATCACGGCGGCGTCGGCGGGAACGGCGGCGTCCACGGCGCTCACGAGAGCTTCTCCACCTCGACGAAGACCACCGGCTCGTCGGAGCCGCGATTTTCCACCCTGTGCTCGGCACCGCCGGGTCGGGTGTAGCTCTGCCCCTCGACGAGCGAGGCGACGATCTCGCTGCCGTCGGCGTTCGTCACGTGCATGGTTTCGGTGGTGAGCGGCACGACGACGTACTCGTGGTCGTGGCGGTGCATGGGAATGACGCCTCCGGGGTCGATGGTCCACTTGGTGACGCGAAAGTGCTCGTTTTCGAGCTGCACCTCTCCGTGCGATCCCGTACTCATGATCCTCGCTCCTCCGCTCCCTCATCGTCTTCTCACCCGGATGGCATCCGGGGCGGCAGCGGCCAATGCGAAGGCCCCTGCCCGCAGTTCAGGCTATCGCGCAATGGGATAATAGAGATATCGTTCGCACCTGCGATCCAGATCTCTAAGGAACCACTATGTCTTCGATTGAAACGAACCTGCTGCAGCGCGTCGGCGAGCACGGCCGCATCGCCCTGGGCATCGGCGGACTCATCGCTGTCGTGATCGGCCTGCTGATGCTGTTCTTCCCGCTGGCATCCGGCGCTGCGGCGATGCTGGTCATCGCCGCGCTGATGGCGGCGTACGCGCTGGTCGTCGGCGTGGTGTACATCGGCACGTCGCTGTTCAGCCGCACGGTGAGCGGTTGGGCGCGCACCGGCCCCATTCTGCTTGGCGTACTGTACATCATCGCCGGCATCATTATCATCGCGAACTTCCGTGCGGTGGCCGCGGTGCTCGCGATCTTCCTCTCGGTGATCATCGGCCTGCTCTGGATCTTCGAGGGCGTCATGGCCTTCAGCATGATGAAGCAGGCCAGCAACAAGACGTGGTCGATCATCTACGGCATCGTCAGCATCATCGCCGGTCTGGTGCTGATCTTCTCTCCCATCATGGGCGCGATCACGCTGTGGCTGCTGCTCGGCATCTCGCTGGTGGTGCTCGGCCTCGTGCAGGCCGTTCGCGCGTTCACGACGAAGATCGAGACCGTCGAGGTCGATGAGGTCGTGGAAGAAGAGGCTCGCTAGCGGGGTTCTTCGGGCAGGGCTTCTTCGGGGGCGGAGCGGGGTTGCATTGCGGCTCCGCTCCGCCTTTTCGGTTGCGGCTGCCGGCTGGTTGAGTTATGTACGTTAAGAGGCCGGTTTCAGCTACGTTTCCAACCGGGGAACTGGGCAGCCGTCGATGATGCGGGGCAACCGGCTTCACTGATCGCGGATCGGGATCGCAGACCGTGATTGCAGTCGTGGTCTGTCTACGCGCGATTACTCGGCTACTTCATCATCTCGAGGGTCTCGGCGGTGATCGCCGCGTCGCTTCCCAGCACCAGCATGATGTATTTGCGCAGCACCACGAGCGACTGCCCGGCCTTGTCGAACTCGGCCGCGACGAAGCGATCGGAGCCGATGAGCGAGAGCGCCTGCTTCGCCGGCATGACGGCCCCCCTGAACTGGTCGTGCTGCCCGGCCGGGGTGACGGCCCGCAGCTCATCCATCGAGGTGAAGAGCGGCAGAACGAGCTGGCCCCTGGTCGAGCGGATCGTGCGCACCCGGTGACCGCGCTTCTTCGAGGGCGTGCCGCTGACGTCGACCACGAGGTATCCCTCGCGCAGAGAGGTGAGAAATGCGGCCAGGTGATCGTAGTCGGGCGTCTGCTGCAGCGCGTGGAGTGCGGCGCGCACCTGCTCGTTGGCGTAGTTCTCGTGCACCTGCTCCGGGATCGGGGTGCCCTCGGCGTCGGTGTGCTCGGTGCCGGTGTGCTCGGCCTCGGTATGCTCGGTGCCGCCCTGCTCGTCAGTTTCAGCCATGCCCACCAGCCTACGGCCCATGCGGGGCGTTCAACGATCTTGCGGGGGGCGGTGCGGGAGTCGGTGTGGGGACTGCGGTGTGTGGTCGAGCTCTACTTTTTCTTTTCTCGGTGGTTGAGCGGAGTCGCGGAGCGACGCAGTCGAAACTACGGGCCGGAACGTTCCGTGGAGGTTTCGGGTCTCTGGTTTCGACTGCGGCCTGTGGCCTTCGCTCAACCACCTACCTGAGGTGATTGAGCGGAGTGCGGAGCACGTGGTCGAAATCACAGGCCCGGGGTTTCCGTGAAGCGTTACGGCCGTGATTTCGACTGCGCTCCGCTCAATCCAGGGGTTTCGACTGCGGCCTGCGGCCTTCGCTCAACCACCTACTGAGGGGCTGTGCTTTGCTCAATCACTTGGTGGGGCAGTGGTGCTTGCGGCGTGGATTCGAGTAACGGCGTGCCGGATCAGGTGAAAACTCACGCCGTTACTCGAATCCACGCCGCAAGCACCTCGAACCGCGGCCCCGCACCGCGACATAGGTTCGGCATCGGGGATCCTGAACCTTGGTACTCAGCGATCGTCCTCGCCGATGCCGCGGGCCGCGAGGGCCTCGCCCGTCAGGTGCGCGTGCGCGACGGTGCGCAGCACGAGCGGGATCACGAGTGCCCGCGGGTTGCGCTCGAGCCCGCGCGCTTTGGCGGCCGCGCGGGTTTCGCGGGCGATGCCGAGGATACTCGGGATCGACCTGATCACCAGTGAGAACGCGAGGGCGACGCGATCCGGATCCACCCCCAGGGGTCGCAGCGGTCGCAGCGCCCACGCGATCGTATCGAGCATGTCGGCGGCCGCGGTGCTCGCCGTGAGCGCGCTCGCCGTGAGGATCAGCGCGAGCAGCCCGCCCACCACCTCGAAGCCGTTGTGCCAGCCGTTCTGCCAGGTGTGCTGCAGCCACTGCGCCAGCGACGCGGAAGACGACTCTCCCGCGGAGCTCGCGGCACCCCCAGCGCCCCCCGCGCTCGCCTCGGAGGCCCCGTTCACCGTGGCGAACACGAACAGGGGTACCGCGACGAACGCGAACCCTCGCACGACCCGCCAGAGATCTCGTCCGCGCAGGCCCGCAACGATAGTCAGCGCGAACGCGATGACGAGGGCGGCGGCGGTCACGAGCACACCCTTCGTCACGACCACCGCCGTGGCGAAGGCGAAGAGCCCGAGCAGTTTCGCACCGGGACGCAGGCGGTGCAGCGGCCCGGTGCCGGGGTGGTAGGCCCCGAGCGGTGAGGTCGTGCTCACGGCAGCGCGACCCTGTCGCGATAGTGGGCGACGGCCGCGGCGGGCTCGCCGTCGAAGACGACGCGGCCGTCGTCGATCACCAGGGTGCGGTCGGCCCGGGCCGCGAGGTCGAGGTCGTGGGTGACGAGCACGACCTGCTGCGGCAGTGACATGAGCAGGTCGCCGATCATGCGGGCGTTGCGCAGGTCGAGCAGCGTGGTGGGTTCGTCGGCGACGAGGATCGCGGGATCGGTCGCCAGCACGGCCGCGACGGCGAGCAGCTGTTTCTGTCCGCCCGAGAGGGTGTGCACGCTGCGATCGGCGAGGTGGTGCAGGCCGAACCGCTCGAGTACGGTCTGTGCGGTGGAGAGACGATCCGCCTTCCGTCGGTGGGTGCGGCGCAGCGACAGCGCAACATCTTCGGCGACGGTCGGCATGATGAGCTGGGCGCTCGCATCGCTGAAGACGAAGCCGACGAGGCGGCGCACTGCCGCACCGTCGCGAACGGTGTCGAGGGGAGCGCTGTCTCCGATCCCGCTGCTCTCGATCCCGTCGCCCGGAGTTCCGACGCCCCTGCTCCCGGCACCGACCAACACCGCGCCAGTACTTGGCTCGATGAGCCCGTTGCAGAGTCGCGCGAGCGTGGACTTGCCCGAGCCGTTGCCGCCGATGATCGAGATGCGGTGCTCGCCCAGTGAGAGCGTGGTCGGCTGCAGGATCGTCGCCTGGCCCTCACCGGTGGGCACGACGACGCTCGCCTCTCGCAGTTCGATCATGCGGTGATCCTAGTGGTGTGTACGAGGCGCACCCTAGCGGCTCTGATGCGCTGACGCCCCACCGCGGCGCGGCAGCAGCGCCGGGAACGCCCGGTGCACCGCGGTCGCGACGATCGCCGCGAGCACCGCCTTCACGACGTCGCCCGGCAGGAACACGACGTCGACAACGGCGGCCTGACCGATCGACATTCCGCCGATCAGGGCGAGGCCGAGAATACCGAGGCCGTGATTGACCACCACGCCGACCAGGGCCGCGAGGAAGATGAGCACCGTCGTCATGCCGACGCCCCTGCGGGGGAGGCGCTCCACGATGAACCCGGTCGCGGCGGCGGCGAAGGGGAAGGAGACGAGGTAGCCCGCGGTGGGGCCGGCGAAGGGTGCGAGGCCGGCGGATCCACCGGCGAACACCGGAAGGCCGATCGCGCCGACCGCCAGGTAGAGCAGCGCGGCGAGGAAGCCGCGGCGCGCGCCGAGCACCGCGCCCGTGAGCAGGATCGCGAAGGTCTGCAGCGTGAAGGGCACGGGGCCGGCGATGGTGATCGCGGGGATGATCGCGCACACCGCGATGAGCGCCGCGAACGTGGCGATGAGGGCGAGGTCGGTCGCCGGGTTGCGGCGCGGACCGCGGGCAGGGCTCCGGCGCTGAGCCGGGGCGGACGTCTGAGCCGGGTCTTGGGCCTGGGTCTGGTCGGTCATGATGATTCTTCCGTCGAGGGTGTGGATCGGTGTGCTTACGCCCGATGCTCGGGTGAGGCCCGCGTGCCGGGCCCCGATCTCGCAAACACACCCTCGGGCCGTGGGGCATCACCGAGGTCGAAGTAGATGTCGCGGTGGAGGCTGCACCCCGGGTTGAAGGGCGCTGCGCATGCGGGGCAGGCTTCGGCACCCGGATACTCGGCACCCGGGTACTCGGCACCCGGATACTCGGTGAGCGAGTGCCCAGTGCGCGGGTGCCCGGCACTCATGCGCTTGGTGCCCGGGCGATCGCCCCCGGGGTGCTCGATGCCCAGGTACTCGTCGATGCGCAGCTCGTACCGGCAGACCCCGCAGAGCACGGCCCGCAGGTGGAGGTCCGCGGCACCCCACCGGATGATCGGGTGATCCACCGCTGCGTCGTGGCACTTGTAACAGGGGTAGAAGTCACCGCAGCACTTGAACCGCAGCGCGACGACATCGGTCTCGCCCCGGTAGTGCACGCACCGCGTCTGCTCGTCGACGGTGCTGCCGAGCACGCGCGGCGCTGTGATCACGGCGGCTCCTTTCGACCTGGGTGAGCGCTTGGGTTCGGGATCGAACCAGACCTGAACAGTGTTCTGGTGAACGGTGTTCAGGTTAGCGGTAAGGTAGGGGGATGCGCAACACCCGAGCCGATGTCGTCGCCGCGGCCCTGCGGGTGCTCGACGCTCAGGGGCTCGAGAACTGCTCCATGCGCCGCGTCGCGGCTGAGCTCGACGTGCAGCCGAGTGCGCTCTACCACCACGTGCCCAACAAGCAGAGCCTGCTCGCGCTCATGGCCGACGAGATCGTGCGCGGGGTGGGTGCTGCCGAGGTTCGGGATCCGCGCGCGCTGTGCACCGAGCTCCGCGACGCGATGCTCGCCGTCGAAGACGGGGCCGAGGTCGTCGCGACCGCCGCCGCGTTCCGGCTAGGGAGCTGGGAGATCGAGGATCGCCTCACCGCTGTCGTCGGTGCGGACGGCGCGCGCACCCTGCTGCTCTACACCTTCGCGCAGGCGCAGTCGACGCAGACTCACCGGCGAGCGGCGGAGTTCGGAGCGCTGGTCGATCCCGCACCCGCGGCGACGGGGGCCGCGGCGAGCGGAACCGCAACGGTCGCTGCGCCCGGGGCGGCACCCGCGCCCGCCGGCTTCGATGCCGAGTTTGCTCGCGGTCTCGACATCATTCTGCGCGGTCTCGATCTCTCGGGCTGATGCGGCGCGGAAGCTCGTGCGGCGGGAAATCGTACTGCGGGGAAGCCCGTGCGGCGCGGGAGTTCGTGACGCGCGGAAGCCTGCGCCGCGCCGGTGCTCGAGGGGAGGAAAAGTCGGGTTGAATCGCGGTTTTTCCCGCTTTTTCCTCCTCTCGGGGGAGGGCTCTAGCACCCGCGCTCGCACACCCCTCACCGCACCGCTCCCGGCACCGCCCGCGCTCGGGATCGCGGCCGCATCGCTACCGCGACGCCGTCCAGCGGCCCGGCCGCATGCCGTGCTCCCGGGCGAACGCGCGTGAGAAGGCCGCCGCGTCGGCGTACCCGTTCTCGTGCGCGATCGACTGTACGGTGAGCCCGGTGCGATCCCGCACCGCGAGCATCTGCGCCGCCCGCTCCATGCGAATGCGGCGAAGATAGGCACCGGGGGAGTCGCGCTGCTCGGCGAAGAGCGCGTGCACCTGTCGCACCGACAGAAAGTGCTGCGCGGCGAGGCGCTCTACGGTCAGCGTCGGGTCGGCGATCTGCCGGCGCATCGAGGTCCGCAGCTCCTCCAGCCGAGCCTCCCGGGTCGGAGGCTCCGTGTCCTCCCAGGAGAGAAACGCGTGCATCACGGTGGTGGCGAGTTGCACCGCGACGTCGGCGAGCTGTGCGGCGGTGTCGCGATCCCGAGTCGCCTGCGGGCGGTGCAGCGTCGACAGCATCGCGCGCAGCGTCTCCTGGGCGGGCACCGCCGAGCCGATCGGGCGGCCCCGCACGTGCGCCAGGGTCGTGCGGGGCACGCGCAGCAGCCGACGCGAGAACTGCACCACCGAGAAGTCGGTCATGTGGTCGCGCACCTCGAGGGTGAAGGGTGAGCCGAAGTCGATGAGGGTAACGCTCTCCGCGGGCAGGGGAATGGTGCGGTCGTGCTCGGTGAGCACGCAGTCGGCATCCGCTGAGGGGATCAGCAGCATGACGTCGTCGACGCCGTCCGCGGTCAGCGCCGGGGTGCGCTCGCTGGAGTGCGGGGCGATGCAGAGCCGGGTGACGTCGAGGCCGCGCACGATGTTGCGCTGCTCGTAGGAGGCTTCGAAGCGCCGCGCGTTGGATCGCAGCTGGAGGGGCGCGAACAGCCGCCCTGCGAGCTGCTGCCAGGTGGCCAGGCGGCTCACGGTGGCGCTGACGACGTAGTTCACGCGGTCACCTCCTGTTCGGGCGCGGCCGAGAGTTCGACGTCGAGCGCAGATCCACTTCTGATATATCAAGCGTATCAAGGTGTGCAGATTCTGCCTACGGGCTTGCAGTTTTGCCCCGTCCGTGCAACTCGCCGCAGCAATACCGTGGGGACCATCGCCACGAGCGCCCGAAGCGTACCGGCACGGAGTACCCGCTCGGCGGCTGAACGGAGACACATTCATGGGTGGCAACAGAGTCGTTGTGTACAAGGGGCCCGGCAAGGTCGCGATCGAAGAGCTGGACTACCCCAAGCTCGAGATCCCGCAGGAAGTGGCCGACGGCATGGGCATCAAGCAGGCTGCACCGCACGCGGTGATCCTGAAGCTCGTGACGACCAACATCTGCGGCAGCGACCAGCACATGGTGCGCGGCCGCACGACCGCGCCGATCGGGCAGACCCTCGGCCACGAGATCACTGGCGAGGTCGTCGAGATCGGCGACGACGTGCTCTTCCACAGGGTCGGCGACATCTGCTCGGTGCCCTTCAACATCGCGTGCGGCCGCTGCCGCATGTGCAACGAGGGCAAGACCGGCATCTGCCTCAACGTGAACCCTGCGCGCGCGGGTGCCGCCTACGGCTATGTCGACATGGGCGGTTGGATCGGCGGCCAGGCCGACTACGTCATGATTCCCTACGCCGACTTCAACCTGCTGAAGTTTCCGGATCGCGACGCGGCGCTCGAGAAGATCCTCGACCTCACCATGCTCTCGGATATTTTCCCGACCGGTTACCACGGTGCCGTTTCGGCGGGCGTGACGACGGGTTCGACCGTCTACGTCGCGGGTGCGGGGCCGGTCGGTCTCGCCGCGGCCTACTCGGCGCAGTTGCTCGGTGCCGCGCACGTCATCGTCGGCGATATGAACGAGGGCCGCCTCGCCCAGGCGGCGAGCTTCGGCTGCTCGACGGCCGATCTCTCGAAGGGCGACAGTATCGCCGACATCATCGCCGATATCGTCGGCGAGCCGGAGGTCGACGCCGCGGTCGACGCCGTCGGCTTCGAGGCGCGCGGCCACGGCCACGGCGCTGCCGAGGCACCGGCGACGGTGCTCAACGACGTGATGAACGTGGCGCGGGCGGGTGCCTCGCTCGGCATTCCCGGCCTGTACGTCACCGGCGATCCCGGAGCGGTCGACGAGGCCGCGAAGCACGGCCAGATCGGTGTGCGCCTCGGCCTCGGCTGGGCGAAGTCGCACACCTTCGTCACCGGCCAGTGCCCGGTGAAGCAGTACAACCGCAAGCTGATGAACCTCATCCTCGCCGACAGGGCGCACATCGCGAAGGCAGTCAACGCCCAGACGATCAGCCTCGAAGACGCGCCCCGCGGCTACGCCGAGTTCGACGGCGGTGCCGCGACGAAGTACGTCATCGACCCGCACGGCATGGTTGGCTGAGGCTCTTCCGGAAGCCTCGCGATAGCCAGGCTCGAGAGGAGGAAAAGGCGGGTTCCGCCGCAGATTTTCCCGCTTTTTCCTCCTCTCGGGGTGGTTGCGCGCGGTGGTGGGAGCAGTGCAGCGCGGAGGAGCCGGCTGCGGTATGGAGGATCAGAACAGTGTGTTCCGCCAACCCATGATTGGTGATCGTTGGGTGCGCCTGTCTGCCGCGGAATCACGCCGATCTAGTGATTGTGGGTAATAGGTGAAAGGTGCCTGGAATCGGGACTCCTGCGGACTTGCTGCGGACTATCGAGGATCCTGCTTCTCGCCCGAACTCGCGAGGGTACTAGAACTCGTGGCAACACTCAGACGCCTGGAACGGCATGATTCCAACGA
>JBKEBN010000102.1:0-5055 GCA_047973175.1 Leucobacter sp. | reverse complement strand
CGCCGCGGTTCTTGGTCTTGTGGGTGCCCTGGCGCGCGGCTGCGAGCTGGGCGGTGACCACCTGGTGGATCAGCGGGACATTGGTCTCGGCGCCGAAGAGGGCCTCGGGCAGCTCGACGCTCCCGGCCTTCTTGCCCTGCGCGTCGACGACCTCGAGCTTGGTTGCGGTAGCCATGAACTACGCACCCTTCACAGCGTTGCGGACGAAAACGAGACGGCCGCGACCACCGGGGACCGCGCCCTTGACGAGCAGCAGTCCCTTCTCGGCGTCGATCGCCTGCACGATGAGGTTCTGCACGGTCACGCGATCGTTGCCCATGCGGCCGGCCATGCGCTGGCCCTTGAACACGCGGCCCGGAGTGGCTGCGCCGCCGATCGAACCGGGCTTGCGGTGGTTGCGGTGCGCGCCGTGCGAGGCGCCGACGCCCTTGAAGTTGTGGCGCTTCATGGTGCCGGCGAAGCCCTTGCCCTTCGAGGTGCCGACGACGTCGATCAGCTGACCGGCCTCGAAGGTGCCCTCGACGGTGAGCTCCTGGCCCAGCTCGTACTCGCCGGCGTCCGCGGTGCGCACCTCGGTGAGGTGGCGGCGCGGGGTGACGCCGGCCTTCGCGAAGTGACCGGCCGAGGGCTGGTTCACCTTGCGGGGGTCGATGGCGCCCGCCGCGATCTGCACGGCGCTGTAGCCGTCGACCTCGGGGGTGCGGATCTGGGTGACCACGTTGGGGGCCACCTCGATGACGGTGACGGGAACGACCTTGCCGTTCTCGTCCCAGACCTGAGTCATGCCGAGCTTGGTGCCCAGGAGACCCTTCACGTTGCGTACTACTGACACGTTCGGACCCCCTTAGAGCTTGATCTCGATATTGACGTCGGCCGGCAGGTCGAGACGCATGAGCGAGTCGACGGCCTTGGGGGTGGGATCGACGATGTCGATGAGACGCTTGTGCGTGCGCTTCTCGAAGTGCTCGCGGCTGTCCTTGTACTTGTGGGGCGAACGGATGACTGCGATCACGTTCTTCTCCGTGGGGAGCGGCACGGGGCCGATCACGGTAGCACCCGCGCGGGTCACCGTGTCGACGATCTTGCGTGCGGAGCTGTCGATGACCTCGTGATCATACGACTTCAGTCGAATGCGGATCTTCTGTCCCGCCATGTGACTCTCTACTTTCTACTTGCGTCGTACCGCGCGCTTGTGGCTTGCGGCATTGGACGTCTTGCGTACCAGCGCCCTTGGCAGTCGGTGCCGGTGCGGCACCACGTGCTGGGTCTCTGTTCACCTGTCAAAAACCGAACCGGAGCCCCACTCGTCGTGAACGCACCAGACCGGCCCCGCACGCACGAAAATGACCGGACTCATGTCTGGCCACCGATGGCGTGCGGGAGCGTTCGCTACCCGCGGCCCAGCTCGAACCGCTACCAGACCTCGTGTATTGAGGTACCGATTGCGGCGGCTACGCACTGCCTGGCAGTGATCCGCACCGAAGCGCGGAGTACTGAACCTGTCTATTCTCGCACGGGGAAGGGGGACGGTGCAACCCGGGCGTGTCGGCTCCGCGATCGGCCTCCTCGCTTGGACGGGGTCCCCCGTCGTGTCGCTTCGCGCCACGCCAACCCCGATGCGCTCGCTCTCCGCAATCCCTCACCGCCCGGAAAACGCCCCGATGCGCTCGTCGTGCCGATCGCTCCGCCCCGGAAAGACACTGTCGCGGTTCGGGATTGCGCGCTCGCTTGGCGGCGCGCAGAACTACTTGCGACCGGGGAGCAGCGCCGGGAGGTAGAGGTAGAAGGCGAGCGTCGCGAGGCCGACGAGCAGCAGGCCGAGTGTGCCGACGAGCCCCGTGTACAGCGAGAAGATGCCGAGCAGTGAAGCGAAGGCCGTGCAACCGACGGTCATCGCCGACGCCTGCACGTGCGTGTAGCCCATCTGCTGGATTCGCTGGTAGGTGTGCTCCTTGTGGGGCTCATCCCAGCGCTTCCCGCGCCGCACCCGCCTGGTGAGTGTGAAGCCCACGTCGCCGAAGTAGATCACCATCGGCCCGATGGTGGCGAGCAGCGGCACCCCGTCGACGAACGCGGCGAAGCTGATGATGGCGGTCGCGCCCCCGAGCAGGTAGCTTCCCACGTCGCCCAGAAACGCCCCCGGCTTCCTCAGATTCCACGGCAGAAATCCGCCGAATCCGCCCGCGAGAACGAGGCCCGCAGCGACCAGCCAGAACGAACCGACCAGCCATCCCGTCACGGCGAAGGCGATCCCGCCGACCACGCCGTGGAATCCGCTGATGCCGTTCAGGCCGTCCATGAAGTTGGAGACGTTGATGTAGCTCGAGATGAACAGTACGCCGTAGACGGCCAAGATCCCAAGAGCCCACAGCGGCAGCGCGGGGGTGTCGACGGCGAACTGCCACGGCGTTCCCCAGCTCCCGCCGTCTCCCCAGGCGAGCCAGAGCAGCGCGACAGAGGAGAGCACGGCGATGGTGAGCAGCAGCGCGCTGCGCACGCGCACGCTCAGCCCTCTCAGGTCTTCGCGAAGACCCAGCAGACCGGCCGCGAGCGACCCCGCGCCGACGGCCATCAGAAAACCCCAGCCCGGAGCGGTGGGCGCGGTCGCGAGAGCGAGCGCCGTGACGAACGATCCGCCGCAGACCATCGCGATGAGCACGGCGAGGCCGAGCCCTCGGATCACCGGACGCTCGTGCGAAGAGCGCTCGTTGGGCACGTCGATGATGCCCATCTGGGTCAGCAGCGGCTTCACCGCGAAAGGCAGTACCACGCTGAACCCGAACGTGACGAGCCCCCCGAATACCGCGAGGAAGTTCATGTTCACTGCACCCGCTCCTCAGCTGCCTCTGTCAGGTTCAGCCTTGCGACCCAACCCGTGTGGTCGAGTATCTCGGGACTCATCGTATCGACCTGCGCGTGAGAGATCTTCGGATGGAACGGACGTTCATCCCCCTCCCCCTCACCCACGAGTTCTTCGTGGAGCTTCTCGCCGTGCCGCAGCCCGGTGAAGACGATGTCGATCTGTTTGCCCGACTGCGCGACCATGCGCTGGGCGACGTCGAGTATGCTCACGGGGTCGCCCATGTCGAGGATCAGCACCTCGCCGGGACGTCCGATGCCGCCCGCCTGCACCACCAGCTGACAGGCCTCGGGGATCGTCATGAAGAAGCGCGTCACGTCGGGGTGCGTGACGGTGAGCGGCCCTCCGGCCTCGATGAGCTTGCGGAAGGTCGGCAGCATCGAGCCGCGACTGCCGATCACGTTGCCGAAGCGCACCGAGAGATAGCGGGCACCGGTCTGCTGCGCCATCCAGGCGGTCAGCTTCTCCGCCACCCGCTTCGAGTGGCCGAGCACACTGGTCGGGTTGGCCGCCTTGTCCGTGGAGATGTTCACGAAGGTGCCGACTCCCGCAGCCTGCGCGGCGCGCAGCACATTGAGCGTGCCGAGCACGTTGGTCTTCCAGGCCTCGTCCGGGTACTGCTCGAGCATCGGCAGGTGCTTCAGCGCCGCCGCGTGGAAAACCACCTCGGGGCGGCGCTCGGTGAAGAGACGCCTGAGCGCCTCGGCGTCGCGAATGTCGGCCAGCACCACGTCGTTGGTGTCGAGCAGACCGTGACCGCTGATCGTCAGCTGAATGTCCTGCAGCGCGGTCTCGTCCCGATCGAGCATGATCAGCTCGGCCGGGGCGAAGCGCGCCAACTGGCGGCAGAGCTCCGAGCCGATCGATCCACCGGCACCCGTCACCAGCACTCGCCTGTCTTGCAGGTACTCGGCGATCGACTCGGTCTCGAGCCGCACCGGGTGCCTGCCGATGAGGTCTTCGATGGAGAGCTCTCGCAGGTCGGAGATGGCCGAGGAGTTCTGCAGGATCTGTTCGAGGGGCGGCAGCACCATCGCGGTGATCCCGACCCGATCGGCCGCCTCGTCCACGCGCCGCATCATGCTCGCGTCGGCGTCGCCGATGCACACGATGAGGCGCGTGGCCCGCGTCTCGCGCACGATCTGCTCCAGGTCTTCGAAGCCGCCGAGCACCCGCACTCCGCGCACCTCGTGGTGACGTTTCGCGGGGTCGTCGTCGATGAAGCCCACCGGCAGGGCACCGCCCTGCGCGTCGGTGAGCAGTCGCTTCGCGGTCTGCGTGCCGAGGTAGCCCGACCCGTACAGCAGGGTGCGCTCGGCGCTCTCACCGGGCTTGAGCTGGCGCTCGTTGGAGAGCCGCAGCAGGTATCTCGCCAGCCCCATGAGGCTGAAGGTGATCGGGGCAGCGATGATCATGGTGCTGCGCGGGATCCCGTTGCCGTACCCGACCAGGTAGGCCACGATCCAAGACACCACCATGACCGAGGTGATGTCGAGCACGAGCGCTCGCACCTCGTCGAAACTCGCGATCTCGTAGCGGTTGCGATACACCCAGAACAGCCAGCCGCCCAGCAGTTGCAGGGCCGCGGTCACGACGATGACGACCAGGGTCCAGCCCCAGTGAATGCGCGAGAGATTGAAGTCGAAGCGCAGCACCAGTGCCGCCAGTATGCCGAGAGCCCAGGCCGCGACGTCGAGGGAGTAGATCAGCCCGTACTGACGCGCGAAGTGGGCCACGCGCTGCTGAACGGTCTGGGGCACACGTACTCCTTGGCTTGCGTGGTCGGCGGTTGAAGGTCAGTTTCGAGGATACCGTTTGCGGAGCGCGCCCGTTCGCACCGCGCCCACCCGCGCAAAGAACCCCCGGGACGAATCCCGGGGGTTCTTCAGTCAGTCGCGCTGACCTGCTAGTCGCTCAGACTTATTCGACGACCTTGGTCACCGTGCCGGCACCGACGGTGCGGCCGCCCTCGCGGATAGCGAAGCCGAGGCCCTCTTCCATGGCGATGGGCTGGATCAGCTCAACGGTCATGTCGGTGGTGTCGCCGGGCATAACCATCGGCTTGTCCTCGGGGAGGGTGATGACACCGGTCACGTCAGTCGTACGGAAGTAGAACTGCGGACGGTAGTTCGTCTCGAACGGGTTGTGGCGGCCGCCCTCTTCCTTCTTGAGGATGTAGGCGGTGCCCTCGAACT
>JBKEBN010000060.1:0-14767 GCA_047973175.1 Leucobacter sp. | reverse complement strand
GCACCAACTGGGAGAAGTGGGGCTGGATCTACATGCGCGTCTCGGGCGTTCTGCTCGTGGTGCTCGTGTTCGGCCACCTGTTCTCGAACCTCATCGCCACGCCGGGCGGCGTGCACGCGATCGACTTCGGCTTCGTCGGCGGCAAGCTGGCCAACCCGTTCTGGCAGTGGTGGGACGTGCTGCTGCTGTGGCTGGCGCTGATCCACGGTGCCAACGGCATGCGCACGATCGTGAACGACTACGTGTCGCGCCCGGGCCTCGCCAAGACCTTCAAGGTGCTGCTGTTCCTGGCCGCCGCGCTGCTGATCCTGCTCGGCACCTTCGTGGTCTTCACGCTCGATCCCTGCCCCGCCGGTGCCGACCCCGCACTCGTCGCCTCTTTCTGCGAAGCCTGACGCGGCACGGACGCGACCCGCAGCGCAGCACAGACTTCTCGAAACGAAGATAGGACTCTCGTGACCACAGACACCCACCAGGGCGAGGAAGTAACCGTCAAGGACGGCGTCACCTACCACCAGTTCGACGTCGTGATCGTCGGTGCCGGCGGTGCGGGCATGCGCGCTGCGATCGAGGCGGCTCCGAAGGCCAAGACCGCGGTCATCACCAAGCTCTATCCGACTCGCTCGCACACGGGCGCGGCGCAGGGCGGCATGGCCGCCGCGCTCGCCAACGTCGAGGAAGACAACTGGGAGTGGCACACCTTCGACACCGTCAAGGGCGGCGACTACCTCGTCGACCAGGACGCGGCTGAGATTCTCGCCAAGGAGGCCATCGACGCGGTCATCGACCTCGAGAACATGGGTCTGCCGTTCAACCGCACGCCCGAGGGCCGCATCGACCAGCGCCGCTTCGGCGGTCACACCCGCGATCACGGCAAGGCCGCGGTGCGCCGCGCGTGCTACGCGGCCGACCGCACGGGCCACATGATTCTGCAGACGCTGTTCCAGAACTGCGTCAAGCTCGACGTCAACTTCTTCAACGAGTTCTACGCGCTCGATCTGGTCATGACCGAGGTCGACGGCAAGAAGCGGCCCTCCGGCATCGTCGCCTACGAGCTCGCGACGGGCGACCTGCACGTGTTCCAGGCGAAGTCGATCGTCTTCGCGACGGGCGGTTTCGGCAAGATCTTCAAGACCACCTCGAACGCGCACACGCTCACGGGCGACGGCGTCGGCATCATCTGGCGCAAGGGGCTGCCGCTCGAGGATATGGAGTTCTTCCAGTTCCACCCCACGGGCCTCGCCGGTCTCGGCATCCTGCTGACGGAGGGTGCGCGAGGCGAGGGAGCCATCCTGCGCAACGCCTCGGGCGAGCGCTTCATGGAGCGCTACGCCCCCACCATCAAGGACCTGGCCCCCCGCGACATCGTGGCGCGCTCAATGGTGCAGGAGGTGCTCGACGGCCGTGGTGCGGGCCCCCACAAGGACTACGTCTACCTCGACTGCACGCACCTCGGAGCCGAGGTGCTCGAGACCAAGCTGCCGGACATCACCGAGTTCGCGCGCACCTACCTGGGCGTCGATCCGGTGGTCGAGCCCGTGCCGGTGTTCCCCACCGCGCACTACGCGATGGGCGGCATCCCCACCAACATCAGCGCCGAGGTGCTCAGCGACAACACGACCGTCGTCCCCGGCCTCTACGCCGCCGGCGAGTGCGCCTGCGTCTCGGTGCACGGATCCAACCGCCTCGGCACCAACTCCCTGCTCGACATCAACGTGTTCGGCAAGCGCAGCGGCAACGCCGCTGCCGACTACGCCAATCAGGCGGAGTTCGTGCCGCTGCCCGCAGACCCCTCCAAGGGCGTGAGAGAGATGGTCGAGGGCTTCCGCAACGGCCACGGCACCGAGAGCATCAGCGTGCTGCGTCGCGAGCTGCAGGAGGCGATGGACCGCGGTGCCCAGGTGTTCCGCACCGAGGAGTCGCTCACCGAGGTGCTCCGGGTGATCCACGACCTGCGCGTGCGCTACATGGACGTCGGCGTGCAGGATCGCGGCAAGCGCTACAACACCGATCTGCTCGAGGCCATCGAGCTCGGCTTCCTGCTCGATCTCGCCGAGGTGCTCACCTACACGGCGCGCAACCGCAAGGAGAGCCGCGGCGGCCACATGCGCGACGACTACCCCAATCGTGATGACGCGAACTACATGCAGCACACCATGGCGTACCTCTCGGGCGACCCGCACTCGCCGAATCCGGAGGATCACATCCGCCTGGACTGGAAGCCTGTCGTGATGACGAAGAACGAGCAGGGCGAGCTGAGATACCCGCCGATGGAGAGGAAGTACTAGGCGATGAGCACTGCAACCGCTGAAGCGACGACCGCGGAGGCTCCGGCCGCCCCGAAGCCGTTCACCGTCACCCTCCTCGTCCGACGCTACATTCCCGAGTCGGGCCGCGAGGCCTACTGGGAGGACTTCGACGTCGAGATGTACCCGACCGACCGCATCCTCGACGCTCTGCACCGCATCAAGTGGGATCAGGACGGGTCGCTGACCTTCCGTCGCTCCTGCGCGCACGGCATCTGCGGCTCCGACGCCATGCGCATCAACGGCCGCAACCGCCTCGCCTGCAAGACGCTGATCAAAGACCTCGACATCACGAAGCCGATCTACGTCGAGGCGATCAAGGGTCTGCCGCTCGAGAAGGATCTAGTCGTCGACATGGAGCCGTTCTTCGCGGCCTACCGCGAGGTGCAGCCGTTCCTCGTCTCGGGCACCGCGCCCGAGCCGGGCAAGGAGCGCGTCCAGTCGATCGTCGACCGCGACCGCTTCGACGACACGACCAAGTGCATCCTCTGCGCGGCGTGCACGACCTCCTGCCCCGTGTTCTGGACCGACGGACAGTACTTCGGCCCCGCCGCGATCGTGAACGCGCACCGCTTCATCTTCGACTCGCGCGACGAGAACGCCCAGGTGCGTCTCGACATCCTGAACGACACCGAGGGCGTGTGGCGCTGCCGCACCACCTTCAACTGCACCGACGCGTGCCCCCGCGGCATCCAGGTGACCAAGGCGATTGCGGAGGTCAAGGCCGCGATCCGCACCGGTAAGACCAAGTAGCCTCGGGTTCTCTGCTTGAGTTCGAGGGAGCGGTAGGCTCGTCAGCATGACCACGTCTCTCGATCCCGAACAGCAGCAGAGCGGGTCAGAGCACGAGGCGTCGCGCATCGCCGAGTCGCTTTCCTTTGGAAAGCAGGTGTGGTGGTGGGTGCAGACCACGCGCCCCTGGCGCACGTTCTCGCGTTTCACCGACGTCGGCGGTAGCGTACTTTCCGGAGGCATGAGCTATCAGGCACTGTTCGCGGTGTTCGCCGGGCTCTGGCTCGGCTTCGGCATCTTCGGCATCGTGCTGCGCGGTCGCACCGAGCTGCTCGAGACCCTGATTCAGCAGATCAACGCGCTTATCCCCGGTCTGCTCACCGATGGCTCGGAGAAGGGCGCGGTGGATCCCAGTGCTCTGCTGCAGGCCCGGGTGCTCGACTGGACGAGCGCGGTGGCAGGCGTCTCCCTGCTGTGGCTCGCGATCAACTGGTTCACCGGGACGCGACGCGCGATCCGACTGATCTTCGGCCTCGAGGTGAAGAGCTACAGCAATGCGGCGCTGCTCAAGCTGCGCGATCTCGTGCTGGCGATTCTCTTCTCACTGTTGATTCTGATCTCCGCAGCTCTGACGGTGCTCAGCACCAATTTCACTTCGTCTGTGCTGGTGTGGCTCGGCGTCAGTTCCGAGAACTGGCTCTTCAGCACCGTCGGCGAGTTGGTGCGCTACGCCTCGATGCTGATTTTCGACGTGTTTCTGCTCGCCGAGATGCACCGTTTCCTCGCTGAAGTGAAGGTGCCGAAGCTGCGTCTTCTGCGCGGTTGCCTGCTGGGCGGGCTGGTGCTGCTCGGTCTCAAGATCGCGGGTTCGGCGGCCCTCGGCGGGGCGAGCACCAACCCGCTGCTCGCGTCGTTCGCGGTGCTGATCGGTCTGCTGATCTGGTTCAACCTGATCTGCCGCACGCTGCTGCTCACCTCGGCCTGGATCGCGACCGGCGTGGATCCGGAATCGGGAATGCCGGATCCCGCGCTGAAGCCGCCCGAGAACGACCGCGCGCTCGCGCTCATCTCGCAGGTTGAGAGCCGCACCAATGAGCAGGTCGAGAAGGTCGAGAGCGCGGGGAGTGCGAAACGCTCGAAGAAGCAGGCGCGCAAGGCCGCGAAGAAGCGGCGGCAGCAGGAGCGGAGGGCGCACACGAAGGAACGCCGCCTAATGCGCAAGAAGCACAGCCTGGAGCGCAAGGGGTTGCGCCGATTGGGGGCCGTGGAACGAGGACGTGCTGGGGCGACTTCTGGCAAGGCGGAGGAGGAGGGCTTCACTGGTGGTGAAGACTCCGACGACAACGCAGCCAGACGTCGCCCCAGTACACCGCAGTCACGATCCTCAATTGGCGGAACCCCTGAGCTGCAAGCTCAGGAGAAGGCTCAGGATGAGAGCGCGATTCAGGGTCCGGATCGCGACCGTGAGGAAGCCGGCTAGTGCCCCGCGGCACCGAGCCCTTCGACGCGGTCGAGCTCATCACCGCCAAGCGGTTCGCGCGTGCGCTCACTCGCGAGCAGATCCACTGGCTCGTCGACGCGTTCACGCGCGGTGTCGTCGCACCCGAGCAGATGAGCGCGCTGCTCATGGCGGTCGTGATCCGGGGCATGGACCGCGACGAGATTCGGCACCTCACCGCCGCGATGATCGCGAGCGGCGAGCGCATGAGCTTCGCGGGTCTCGGCCGCCCGGCCATCGACAAGCACTCGACGGGCGGCGTCGGCGACAAGGTCACCCTGCCGCTCGTGCCGCTGATGGCCTCCCTGGGGGTCGCGGTGCCGCAGCTCGCCGGTCGCGGGCTGGGCCACACCGGCGGCACGCTCGACAAGCTCGAGTCGATCCCGGGGTGGCGGTCTCAGCTCTCGACCGCGGAGATGGATCGCATGCTGCGCGATGTCGGCGGGGTGATCTGCGCAGCCGGATCGAGCCTCGCGCCGGCCGACCGAGCCATGTACGCGCTGCGCGATGTCACGGGCACGGTCGAGTCGATGCCGCTCATCGCGTCGTCGATCATGAGCAAGAAGATCGCCGAGGGGGCCGACGGACTGGTGCTCGACGTGAAGTTCGGTTCGGGCGCGTTTCTGCCCGCGCTCGAGGACGCGCGTGAGCTCGCGACCACCATGGTGCGGCTGGGCCACGACTCGGGCCTGCGCACTGTCGCCCTGCTCACCGACATGGATGCTCCCCTCGGGCGCGCGGTGGGCAACGCGAACGAGGTGCGGGAATCGGCCAGCGTGCTCGCGGGCGGCGGCCCCGCCGACGTCGTCGAACTGACGCTCGCCCTCGCGAGAGAGATGCTGGATCTGGCCGGTCGCGGCGACATCGACCCTGCACCGGCCCTGGGCGACGGCCGCGCGATGGACGCGTGGCGGCGGCTCATCGCGGGGCAGGGCGGCGATCCCGATGCACCCCTGCCCGCCGCGCGCGAGACGGAGGTGGTGCGGTCTGCCGCCGACGGTATCGTGCAGCGAGTCGACGCACGCGCCGTGGGCGTGGCAGCGTGGCGGCTCGGTGCGGGCCGGTCGCGGCCGGGCGACCCGGTGGATCACGCCGCCGGTGTCGAGGTGCTCGTGCGGCCGGGCGAGGCGGTGCGCGCGGGCGACCCGCTCTTCGAGGTGGGTTGCGACTCGCCGGGCCGCATGGAGCGGGGCCTCTCGGTGCTCGCGACCGCTGTGGAGCTCGGCGCGGCAGCGCCGGATCCTCGCCCCCTCGTCGCGGGTAGAATCACGCAGTAACACCGCTCCGCAGCACCAGAAGGGCCGCATCGATGCAGATCGACACATCGCTCATCGACCTGAACAGCGACCTCGGCGAGCACTACGGCCAGTGGCGCATGGGCGACGACGACACCATGTTGACGGTGGTCACCAGCGCGAACGTGGCCTGCGGGTTTCACGCGGGCGATCCCGAATCGATGCTGCGCACGCTGCGGAGCGCCGCCCGCCAGGGGGTCGCGGTGGGCGCGCACGTCGCCTACCCCGACCTCGTGGGTTTCGGGCGACGCCCGATGAACCTCGCGGACGACGAGCTCATCGCCGACGTGATCTACCAGATCGGCGCACTGCAGGCGCTCGCATGGGTGGCGGGTACCGAGGTCAGCTACGTGAAGCCGCACGGGGCGCTCTACAACACGATCGCGCGCGACGAGCGCCAGGCCGCGGCGGTGATCGCAGCGCTGCGGTCGGTGAACCCCGAGTTGCCGCTCGTGTGCCTCGCCGGATCGCCGCTCGTGGAGCAGGCGCGGGCCGCCGGGCTGCGGGCGGTGCCCGAGGCCTTCGCCGATCGCGCGTACGAGGCCGACGGCAGCCTGGTGGCGCGCAGCGAGGAGGGGGCGGTGCTGCACGATCCGGCGCTCGTCGCCGACCGCATGCTGCGGCTGGTGCGAGAGGGCGTGGTGCCGGCCCGCGACGGCGGCGAGGTCGCGATCGCGGCCGAGTCGATCTGCGTGCACGGCGACAGTGCGGGGGCCGTGCAGATGGCGGTCGCGGTGCGGGATCACCTGCTGGGCGCGGGGGTTGCGCTGGGTTCGTTCGCCGGGGCGCGATGAGGGATCGGCGTGCGTCGGCCGCACAGGCCGCACAGGCCGCACCCGCCGCACCCGCCGCACTGCCGCGGGTGCGGCTCGTCGGCGACGCCGCCGCGATGCTCGACTGCGGCGACCTCTCGGGGGCGCTCGCGGTCGCCGAGGTGCTGCGCGACGCCGCTGCGCGCGGTGAACTCGACATCGATGAGCTGGTGCCAGGGGCCGAGACCGTGCTCGTGCGCGGCGGCGAGGCGCGGTCGCCGCGTGCGCTTGCGGCGCGTCTCGGCGTGCTGCTCGGTGCTGTTGCGCGATCCCACGGTGCTGCGGCTACAGGCCACGGTGCGGCTGCGACGGCCAACGGTGCGCAGGCGAGCACCCGTGGTGCGCCGGAAGCACCGAACCGGACCCTCGCGACATCGCCGACGGTGATCCCCGTCAGCTACGACGGCATCGACCTCGCCGAGGTCGCGGCGCTCACCGGCATGAGCATCGACCAGGTCGTCGAGCGTCACGTCGCGGCCGAGTACACGGTGGCCTTCACGGGCTTCGCTCCCGGATTCGCATACCTCGCGGGCGGAGACCCGGCACTCGCGGTGCCGCGACGCGCAACGCCGAGACCCCGCATTGCGGCGGGATCGGTGGGTCTCGCCGGTTCGTTCTCCGGCGTGTATCCGCGTGAGAGCCCAGGTGGCTGGCAGCTGATCGGTCGCACCGAGCACCGCATGTGGGATCTGGATCGCCCACAGCCCGCCGCCCTGCTGCCGGGGGCGCGGGTGCGGTTCGCAGCCGTGCGGGAAACGGTCGAGGTCGCCGATCCCGAACCGTGGGCCGGAGCTTCGCGCAAGCCGTCGCCGGCCACCGAGCCGCAGCGGGCGCGCACCGGGCGAGGCCCGGAAGTCGAGGCCGACGTACCGGCGGACACGGCGTCGCAGACCGCGGCACAGCAGGCAGCAACTCGGCCGTCCGCTACTTCGTCGGGTGGCGCTGCACCCGAGGGAACCCCGGCCTTCGCGGTGATCGACGCGGGGCTGCAGACGCTGGTGCAGGACGACGGTCGCCCCGGCCTCGCGGCGATGGGCGTGAGCGCCTCGGGTGCGGCCGACCGCGGGGCGCTGGCCCGGGCGAACCGGCTGGTCGGCAACCCCGAGAGCGCGGCGGCGCTCGAACTCGGCTTCGGGGGCTTCGAGGTGCGCGGCCTCGGTGTCGCGGTACTCGCGGTCGCGGGTGCTCCCCGGGAGGGGCGGATCACGGGGCCGTTCGGAGGGCGGGCCGTCGTCGCCGATCGGGCCTTTCGCCTCGACGCGGGGGAGCGGTTGCGGCTCGAAACCCCCGAGCGCGGGCTCAGAAGCGTGCTCGCGGTGCGGGGAGGCGTCGCCGCTCAGCCCGTGCTCGGCAGCCGCTCGACGGACACGCTCGCGGGGCTCGGCCCAGCGCCGCTCGCGGTCGGCGACGTGGTGCGCGCGGGCGCGCCGGGGCGTGCGGCCGTGGGGTTGCCCGAGCCGGTGCGGGATCGTCTCCCCGCATCCGGTGAGGAGGTGCGCCTGCGAGTGGTGCTCGGCCCGCGCGACGACTGGTTCTCGGCCGCGAGCGTGCAGCGGCTGTGGGAGGTGTCGTGGGAGGTCACGCCCCGCAGCGACCGCGTGGGCGTGCGGCTGGCGGGCGATCCGCTCACCCGATTGCCGGAGCATCGGGAGCGCGAGCTGCCCAGCGAGGGGCTCGCGACGGGGGCGATCCAGGTGCCGGCCGACGGGCAGCCCGTGCTGTTTCTCGCCGACCGCCCGCTGACCGGCGGATATCCGGTGATCGGCGTGGTCTGCGCGGCCGACCTCGACCTCGCCGCGCAGCTGCCGCCCGCCGCGCGCGTGCGCTTCGCCCCGGCTTCGCTGGGTGATGCTTAGGTGGTTGAGTGGCCGCGGTTCGCTGGTCGGATATGCACTCTAAAACTCGGTTGTAGGGTACATATTCAACCAGCGAGCCGCGATTGAGCGGCTGCGATCGAGTCTGACTCGACCGTGCCGATGAGTGCTCTTGCGGTGACGTCTTCGCCCGCCTCGACTCGGTGCTTTAGCGTGCCCGCCCGCGGAGAGCGCACCGGCACCTCCATCTTCATGGCCTCGAGGATCGCAATGGTTTGGCCTTCTTCGACCTCCGAACCGTCTTCTGTCTTCCACGCCGTAAGGCGCGCGGCGAACGGTGCGAGCACGGCCCCGGCACCGGATGCGAGCTCGGCACTCGGCACGGTATCCGGGCCGGGGGAGGGTTCGGAACCCGCGTCCCCGCCGCTCGCCCCCGTTGCGCCGCCGCCGAGCCGCTCCAGCAGCGCGCCGGGCAGCCCGACCTCGACGCGGCGGCCCTCGATCTCGACCGGAAAGCGCAGCAGCTCGGGATCGGCCGGCGCGGCAATCGGGTCGTGAGCCGCGAAATCGGCGTCGCACTCCTCTTCGATCCACCGCGTGTGCACGCCGAACTCGCCGTTCTCAGCGGTGAACGCCGGGTCGGTCACGACGTAGCGATCGAAGGGCAGTACGGTCGCGACGCCGCCGATTTCGAACTCGGAGAGCGCGCGGCGGGAGCGGGCGATGGCCTCGTCGCGATCCCGACCCCACACGATCAGCTTCGCGAGCAGCGAGTCGAAGGTACCCGGCACCATTTGCCCGGCGGCGACACCCGAGTCGAGGCGCACGCCCGGCCCGCCCGGCGCGTTGAAGACCTCGACGGTGCCCGGTGTGGGGAGGAAGCCGAGGGCGGGATCCTCCGCGTTGATGCGAAACTCGATGGCGTGCCCGAAGACCGGAGTCTGCTCGGGCACCGTCATGGGCGCTCCCGCGGCGATGCGCAACTGTTCCCGCACCAGATCGACGCCGGTGACCGCCTCGGTGACCGGGTGCTCGACCTGCAGCCGCGTGTTCACCTCGAGAAAGGTGAGCGTGCCGTCGGCGCCGAGCAGAAACTCGACCGTGCCGGCACCCACGTAG
Source organism: Leucobacter sp. (assembly GCA_047973175.1). Classification (GTDB taxonomy): domain Bacteria; phylum Actinomycetota; class Actinomycetes; order Actinomycetales; family Microbacteriaceae; genus Leucobacter. Next base: position 5,191 of record JBKEBN010000060.1, on the reverse strand, counting down.
CGGGCGGCCGCGCAGATATCGGCCGCGGCCCGGTGGATGCGCTCGCGCAACTCGTCGTCGAGAAACGGCGCGGGAGCCTCCTCGACGAGCTTCTGGTTGCGGCGCTGCAGCGAGCAGTCGCGCGTGCCGAGCACGGCGATGCGCCCGTGCCGGTCGCCCAGCACCTGCGCCTCGATGTGGCGCGGGCGTTCGAGAAAGCGCTCCACGAGGCAGTCGCCCCGTCCGAACGCAGCCTCCGCCTCGCGCACGGCCGACTCGTAGGCTTCGGCGATGCGCTCGCGGTCTCGGCCGGCGATGCGGTCGCGGTCCAGGCTGGTGATGCGGTCGCGGCTATCCTCGGGATCGCGGCCATCCTCGGGGCCGCGGTGCACCACGCGCATGCCGCGCCCGCCCCCGCCGTGCACGGCCTTGATCGCGATCGGCAGGCCGTGCGCCTCTGCGAAGGCGATGACCTCTTCGGCGTCTGCGACCGGTTCGTCGGTGCCGGGCACGAGGGGCGCACCGACGCAGCGCGCGAGGGCGCGGGCGCTCGCCTTGTCGCCGAGCACCTCGATGGTGTCGGGATCGGGGCCGATCCACGTCAGACCCGCCCCTGTGACGGCCCGCGCGAAGTCGGCGCTCTCGGAGAGAAAGCCGTATCCCGGGTGCACCGCGTCGGCACCCGAGCGTGCGGCGATGTCGAGGATCTTCCGCTGGTCGAGGTAGCTCTCTGCCGGCGTCGTGCCGCCGAGCGCGTACGCCTCGTCGGCGAGCCTGGTGTGCAGCGCGTCGATGTCGGCGTCGGCGTAGACCGCGATCGAGCGGAGGCCCGCCTCCCGAACCGCGCGGATCACGCGCACCGCGATCTCGCCCCGGTTGGCGATCAAGACGGTGCTGAGGTTCGTCGGCGTGCTCACCGTACCATTCTGCCGCGCTCGGGGCCCTGACGAGCGGTGCGTTTGTTAACTTTAACAACGAGGGGCTGGCTTGTTAACTTTAACAAGCACGTGGTGGAACGGGGCGATCACTCGGGTCGGTGAGTGCGGCGGGCAGTGCCTCAGCGACGTCGAGCGCTGTGATGGGCCGACCCGATCCCGTCGCGTGCGCGTCGCCCGAGGCGATGCGGGCTGCGGCGTCGTGGAGCAGCGCTGCGGTTGCGCCGATCTGGCCGAGTGTTTCCGGATCTTCTCGCACCCGTGCGGCGTGCGCGGCCACGAGGGCCCCGAGAATGCCGGCCAGCACGTCGCCCGTGCCCGCGCTCGCGAGCCAGGGCGTGGCGGGTCCGCAGGCGATGCGCTGCCCGCCGGGAGTCGCGCAGACGGAGACGGAGCCCTTGAGCAGCACGGTCGCCCCGAGGCGCGCGGCGAGTGCCGCCGCGCGATCCGCCCGCTCAGCGAGGTCGTCAGCGGGAAGCGGCCCGCGCGTGCCCGTGCCGACCCCACCCGCGGCCTCCCAGAGCCGCGCGAATTCGCCGTCGTGCGGGGTGAGGATCGCGGGCGCGAGCCCGGATCCCGTGCTCACCTCGCGGCCCGGTGCCGCTGCTTCGCGCGACGAGGCGGCGACGGGCTGCGATTCGGAACCGGTGCGGCCCGATCCAGAACCTGCGCCGAGCCCACGCGCACCCGCCGCCCGCTCGACCGCGATGCCGAGTGCTCCGGCGTCGATCACCACCGGGGCTTCGCCGCGCAGTATTTCGAGCAGCCTCGCGCGCTCGGCGGTCGATCGCGTGGCGGGATCGGTGCCGGATCCCACCACCCAGGCGTCGCAGGCACGCCCGCCGGCCGCGGGTTCGCCGAACACCGTCTCGGGTTGGGCAGCGAGCACCGCCGCCGCGGGAGCCGGGAGCCCCAGCGGCGCGCCCACGTCGTCGAGCGGCGGCACGTAGCGCAGCAGCCCGACACCGGTGCGCCACGCGGCCGTCACGCTCAGCACGGCCGCACCGGGATAGTGCGCCGACCCCGTGCGCGCGCCCAGCACGCCGCGCCGGTACTTGTTGTCCTGCGGGCCGGGGCGTCGCACCCAGGCCGCCGCGCGCGAGGCGTTCCAATGTTCGAGGGCGTTCATGCCTCAAGCGTAGCCGCGGCCACCGACACGCTCGCTCGCTCGCGCACCCGAATCCCAGCATCCCGCCAGCCGCAGCTTTAAGAACGCTTAAGGAGGGCCCATACCTTCGAGACATGAAGAAGAAACTCGTCGCACTCGCCATTATTCCCGCGCTCATGCTGGGTGGCTGCTCGACGGCAGTCACCAATGCCTCGTCTGCTTCGTCCTCGGGCGATGTGGTGCAGGTCGCCTCCTCCGAGGGAGAGGTGCTCGACGCGAACACCGTCCACACCATCGAACTCGAGGTAGCCGAGGACGAACTGCGGGCAATGATCCAGACCTATCTCGACAGTGGCGAGAAAGAATGGATCGAAGCCACCGTCACCATCGACGGAACAACGTTCGAGAACGTCGGCATCAAGCTCAAGGGCAACTCGACGCTCAGGAGCATCACCACTGAGACCCCGGCTGCCGAGTTGCCGCTGCGCATCCGCCTCGACAAATACGTCGACGGCCAGAACATCGACGGCATCAGCGACTTCACGGTGCGATCCAGCTCGACCGAGACCGCCATGAACGAGGCGGTCGCGCTCGATCTGCTGCGCGAGGCCGGGCTGGCATCCGAGGGAGCGATCGCGACCCGATTCTCGGTCAACGGCGGTGAGGCCGAGCTGCGCCTCACCGTGCAGAACCTCGATGAAACCTGGGTCGAGCAGAATTTTCCCGACGCGGGTGCCGACAGCGTGCTCTACAAGGCCGACGCCGAGGGCAGCTGGGCGTGGAAGGGCGAAGACGGCGACTACACCTCTTCGTTCTCCGTCGAGGCGGGCGACGATGACTACGCGCCCCTCATCGAACTGCTCGATCTCGTCAACAACGGCACCGAGGAAGAGATCGCCGAGAAGCTGCCGCAACTGCTCGATGTCGACTCGTTCGCCACCTACCTCGCGTTCGAAGAGATCATCGACAACTTCGACGACATCGACGGCCCGGGCAACAACTCCTATCTGTTCTGGGACTCTGCGACGAAGAAATTCACGGTGGTGGCGTGGGATCACAACTCGGCGTTCGGCGTCGGGCCGGGTGCTGGCAGCGGTCAGGGCCCCGGGGGAGGCCAGGAGCCGGGAGGCTTCGGCGGTGAGCGGCCGGAGGGAGCGGCGGACGGCGACGCCCAGGGCGCGATGCCCGGGGGCGAGATGCCGGGCGGTGGCACTCCGCCCGACGGGGCGATGCCCGAGAACGGGGCCCCAGGGGGCGGTCGGCCGGGGACCAGCGGGAGTGACGGCAGCGAGGGCGACAGCGGTGCCGACAACGCTGCCGGTGACAGCGGGAACAGTGCCGGCCCAGGCGACGGCTTCGGTGGCGGAGCGCCGGGTGGGGGCATGCCGGGCGGCCAGTCGAACCCGCTGACCACGGCCTTTCTCGCCAACTCCGAGTGGGAGCAGCTGGTCGCCGACAAGAAGACCGAGCTGACCGAGGAACTGGTCGGCGACGGAATGCTGGATGAACTGGTCACGCAGTGGAGCGGAACGCTCACAGACTCGGCGAGCGACCTCGTCTCGAAGGACACGGTCGAGCAGGAGGCGGATCAGATTCGCTCCAGCGCGGAGTGAGCGAGAGGTAGCGGGGTGCTGAGCGAGCGGCACGTGGGGTGCTGAGCGAGGAAGACGTGGGGCGCTGCGAGCGAGCGGGACGTGGCGGGGCGCTGGGCGAGCAAGACGTGGCGGGGCGCTGAGCGAGCGGTCGGGAGTGACGTGAGGTGGCAGGTGCTTCGGGCCTTCGGCGACCGGGATCGCCTACCTTCCGGCGTGGATTCGAGTAACGGCGTGAGATTTTGGCCGAATCGGTACGCCGTTACTCGAATCCACGCCGCTGGCGAACGAGGCGGACACGATCCCAATCTGCTCCGGGCTCACTCCTGTGCTCAAGAGCATCGAGTTGGAACCAAGGGGGAGCGGTCGTCCGGAAGCCCGGCTTCCGTGCACCGTCACCCCAAGGACTGATTCAATCTTGTCGATATTGACACTGAAAGTGTCGCGCATGCAGGTTCGACCGCAGATGGCACCCTTGAGCTCTTGTTGCCGACCTGTTGCACAGGGCTATTGCAGTGCCAGGCTCTGATCATCACACGGGCAACATCGCTGTTTCGATGAGCAGAAAACCCGGTTGTCTGGTCATTGCCACTGTTGCTATATGCTCGTGTGCCCGCTGCAGGAAGCTGGGTCCTTGATGCGGCTCGCGAGTGGAACCCTGCCTGCATCCGCGGTGATGTCCGTGTAGCCGAGCCTGACGTCGTAGCCTGCGAAGGCCTCGCGCAGGATCTCTTCGAGACGTTCGGCATGTTCACCTCGGACAAGGGTGATCTCGACGAGATCGTCCGGTGCATACGGGCCCAAGTCGGCAATATCCGCAGCCATATCAGCGGGGATTTGGTCGAATACTGCCTCGGCGATCTCGAAGAACTGCTCCGTGGTGAATGAAACTCGCTGGAAATCTACGGGTGTGTCTCCGGTCAGTTCTCTGGTGCGTTTCCAGATCTCATCGCTTGGTTCGCTGAGTCCATAGACGACGATCCCTTGACCGTCACTACTAATGGCTACGTCGTCGTAATCCGTCCAGTCGCTCTCAACGAGATCCTCCTGGACTGTGTCGAGCATGTCGCCGAGAACGACATCTGAAAGCTCAGCGATTTCGAGTTCCTTATTGAACTGCTCCAGCTCGTTTGCGCTTGTCCCCGCAGCTTCCTCTTGCCCAGAGGGGCGGTGCGTGCCGGCAGGAGATTCTTCGTTGTGAGCCACTGCCGCTGTGGTGCTGAAGGCACCGAGCAGGAAGGTGCCAGTCATCGCGAGTCCTACCGATGTCAGTTGGCCTGTCTTCACTGCGTCTCCTCTGGATGACCCTAAATGGCGACAGTTGTGACTGTAGATTATATTCGAAGTTTTATGTGCAGTTGTTATTTGTTTGTGATGTGCGCTTCCGTGACCTATTGATTTACACTCCGGCTGTTGACCGTATTTCGAACTGGTTCTGGGGGCAGGCGAGCGCGCAGAAGTTCTGATGCCCATGGGTTGCAGGTGCTTCGGGCCTTCGGCGGTCGGGATCGCCTACCTTCCGGCGTGGATTCGACGAACGGCGTGAGATTTTGGCCGAATCGGCACGCCGTTCGTCG
>JBKEBN010000032.1:0-5741 GCA_047973175.1 Leucobacter sp. | reverse complement strand
TGGCGATCTCGGACAGCAACCGGCCATGCACGAGGATCGTGCCGGGCTCGTCGACGGTCGCCTCGATCACGGTGCGGGCCGACGCTTCGTAATCGAACGCGGCCAGGGACAGTCCCTCGTCCGTCGCCTCGATGAGCACGCCGGCGAGGATCGGCTGCGGGTTGCGCTGCGGCAGCAGCTTGACGACGAACGAGACCGCTTCGCTGAAGACATCGCGGTTGACGTGGAACTTCACCGGCACTCCCTTGTCATCGTGGGGCCATGGGCTACCCATGCTAGTGCCCGGCGCCGCGGAGGGCAGAGCCGATCCTGCTTTCGCTTACGGTCATCGAATCGATGGACCATAAAAGAAGAGAAGGTTAATGGTGTTAACGCCTGTGGGAACTGTGGAGAACTCGGCCGATGCCGGTGTTTGCAGGGAAACTACACGCGTGTGAGATGTGGACCCGGTGGGGAGCGGGTGTCGGCGAGGTGAAGAGCAGATGGATGCCAGGTGGCCCGGTTTCCACAAGGCATCCGGATCCATTCACATTCCGAGGGCGTCGATGCACAGTTATCCACAGCTTGTCCACACTGTGAAGAACGAAAATTTAGTGGTATTCGCCCGACCGTGTCAAGCGCGGATCGGGGAATATTGGCGAGGTGCCCGCCGGGGCCCGCGATTCAGCGGGTGCGGCCGAGCTGAGTGGTGATCTCGGTGACCTGGTTGTAGATGGATCGCCGTTCGCGCATGAGATCGCTGATCTTGCGGTACGCGTACATGACCGTGGTGTGATCCCGCCCGCCGAACAGTTGGCCGATCTTCGGCAGCGATAGGTTCGTGCGCTCACGACACAGGTACATGGCGATCTGTCGGGGGATGGCGATGGCCTGCGAGCGGCTCGAGCCGTACAGGTCGTCAACGGTGAGTGTGAAGTAGGTGGCGGTCGCGGCGATGATGTCGGTCGGCGAGACGATGTTCGCGTCGTCCTGGTCGACGATGTCGCGCAGGACGGTCTGCGCCAGCGACATGTCGAGGGTCGAGCGGTTGAGGTTCGCGAAGGCCGATACCCGGATGAGGGCGCCCTCGAGCTCGCGGATGTTCGACGAGACCACCGTGGCGATGTACTCGAGCACCTCGTCGGGGAACTGCAGCCGCTCGCTCTGCGCCTTCTTGCGCAGGATCGCGATGCGTGTCTCGAGGTCGGGCGCCTGCACGTCGGTGATCAGACCCCACTCGAACCGGCTGCGCATGCGGTCTTCGAAGCCTGTGAGCTGCCGCGGCGGCACGTCGCTGGTGATCACGACCTGCTTGTCGTGGTCGTGCAGCGTGTTGAAGGTGTGGAAGAACGCCTCCTGCGTCTCGGCGCGCCCCTGCAGGAACTGGATGTCGTCGATCAGCAGGATGTCGACCTCGCGGTAGCGCGCCTGGAAGGCCGAGCCGCGGTTGTTGGCGATGGAGTTGATGAAGTCGTTCGTGAACTCCTCGCTCGACACGTACCGCACCTTGATGCCCGGGTACATGCTGATCGCGTAGTCGCCGATGGCGTGCAGCAGGTGGGTCTTGCCGAGCCCCGAGTCGCCGTAGACGAACAGCGGATTGTAGGCCTTGGCCGGGGCCTCTGCCACGGCCACTGCGGCCGCATGGGCGAAGCGGTTCGACTGGCCGATGACGAAGTTGTCGAACGTGTACTTCGCATTCAGCCGGGTGTCGGAACGGGATGCCGCGGCGTCGCCGGCCGTGATCGTCGCCGCCGGTGGTGTGTCGACCGGTCGCGGGCCCGGGTCGGACATCACCGCCGACTGCGACTCTCGCTCGGGTGCCGCCAGGTGCGCGTCGTCGAGCTCCGGGTTGACGACGACCCGGTAGCTGGTGACCTCGCCCGCGGGGTCTGCCTTCGCCAGGGCCTCGAGGATGGAGGTGCGCATGCGCTTGTTCAGCTGTGCGGCCGTCAGATCGTTGGAGACGTCGAGATAGAGGATGCCGCCCATCACGCCCTGCGGCACAGCGAGGTCGAGATAGCCGTGCATGGGCGGCGAGACCCGCTCGTCATCGGCGAGGACGTCCAGCACCGCCGACCAGATCGGTACGTCTGGTTCGTCCTGCGGTGACATGGCCCCCCCGTGCCTGTGGATAACGACCTGAAACCACCGTAGTCTAGTGCGCGAGAGTCGATTCGGGTTTGCGATGATCGGAAAGACGACGTAGCCTTAATCGGTTGACTTTGCCTGCGGGCAAGTCCCGTCCACGTCGTCTCCGGTCGCAGAGTTCCCGGTGACCAATCCTCCGGAGTGATTTCATGAGCAAGCGCACGTATCAGCCCAACAACCGCCGTCGCGCCAAGAAGCACGGTTTCCGCGCCCGCATGCGCACTCGCGCCGGCCGCGCCATCCTCTCGGCTCGCCGCGCCAAGGGCCGCACCGAACTCTCTGCGTAGGTGCTCGCAAGGTCGAACAGACTGACCCGCGGGTCCGACTACAAGACGGTCGTCCGACGGGGAACACGGTGTGCCGGTGCGCACACCGTGTCGCATGTTCTGGCCTCGTCCGAGCATGACTCCGTTCGCTTCGGTTTCATCGTGAGCAAGCAGGTCGGCACCGCTGTCGTGCGCAATACCGTGCGCCGTCGGCTCAAGGCCGTGTGCGCCGAGGCTCTGTCCGGTGTGCGCGCCGGAACCGATGTGGTCATCCGTGCCCTGCCGTCCACCGCGAATGCGGACTATTCCGCATTGCGCGCCGAGGTGCACCGGTGCCTGAGGAGGGCGGCATGAGCGTGCTGCCGTCGACCGCTCGCGGAGACGCCACGCTGCAGGCATCCGATCTTCTGCGCAGCGTCCCACTGCTTCCGCGCAACCTCGCACTCGCCCTTCTGCACGGGTATCGCGCCACCATCTCGCACGTCTACGGCGATGTGTGCAAGTACTATCCTTCCTGCTCGGCGTACGCCGTCGGCGCGGTGCAGCAGCACGGTGCGATCGTCGGCTCGGGCCTCACCGCCCGAAGGCTGGCACGCTGCCATCCGTGGGCCGAAGGCGGTATCGACGACGTGCCCCGGCGCAGGAACTTCCGTTACGCTCTGACCCGCCACGGGTTCGTCGTACCTACCCCTGGAAAGGACTGATCCGTGGATTTCTTGGGAATCATCCTCTGGCCACTGAAATGGGTGGTCGAGCTGATCCTCGTCGCCTGGCACTGGCTGCTCACCGCGCTGGGGATGGGAAGCGCCGAGGGCATCACCTGGGTACTGTCGATCGTCGGGCTCGTCGTGGTGGTGCGCGCCGCGGTTTTTCCCCTGTTCGTGCGGCAAATCAAGTCGCAGCGCAAGATGATGGAGATCGCACCTGAGCTGAAGAAGGTGCAGGCCAAATACAAAGGCAAGCGCGATCAGCTCTCTCGTGAGGCGATGAGTCGCGAGACCATGGCGCTGTACAAGAAGCACGGCACCACTCCGGTCTCGAGCTGTCTGCCGATCCTCATTCAGATGCCGGTGTTCTTCTCGCTGTACAGCGTGCTGAGTTCGATCAAGGTGAACGCCGGCGAAGGTCTCGGTGGCGTCGGGTTGCTCTCCCCCGAGCTGACCAAGGAGTTCTACGATGCGAAGCTGTTCGGCGTCGTGTCTCTGCACGACACTCTGATCGACGCGTTCGAGGCCGAGAACACGGCGGCGATCATCCTGCTGATCACGCTCGTCGTGCTGATGATCGCGTCGCAGTTCTACACACAGCTGCAGATCATCTCGAAGAACCTCTCCCCCGAGGCCAAGACCGGTCAGGCATACCAGATGCAGCGCATCATGCTGTTCGTGCTGCCGCTGGGATTCATCTTCTCGGGTGTGTTCTTCCCGCTCGGTGTCGTCATCTACTGGTTCATCTCGAACCTGTGGACGATGGGCCAGCAGTTCCTGGTCATCCGCGAGATGCCCACGCCCGGATCCGAGGCGGCCAAGCAGCGCGAAGAGCGCCTGGCACGCAAGGGCAAGGCGATCGACGCGAACGGCAAGGTCGTTCCGATGGTCAAGTACGAGGCCGAGCAGCAGCGTCTGCTCGAAGAGGCCGAGCGGGCCAAGAAGCAGGCGCCCAAGCGGCAGCAGCCGATGAGCAAGCAGCGGGCCAAGAAGAAGGGCAACCGGCCGACCGGTCAGGCCGGATCGGATTCCTGATCCCGGTTCCCGGGCTTCGATGGACCCACCGACGATAAACCCAGTGACAAGGTGAGACATGTCTGACGCACGTACCGATACCACCCAGCGCGAGACCGCGACTGTCGCACAGCTCGAAGAAGAAGGCGATGTCGCCGCCGACTACCTCGAGGAGCTGCTCGACATCGCCGACCTCGAAGGTGACCTGTCGCTCGACGTGCGCGGCGGGCGCGCATACGTCTCGGTAGAGGCGGAGGAGGCGGGGTCGCTGTCTCCGCTGTCCGACCCCGACACCGTGCAGGCGCTGCAAGAGCTCACACGGCTCGCGGTGCAGTCGAGCACGGGCCGATTCTCGCGGCTGATCCTCGACATCGGGGGGTCACGGGACGCCCGGCGCAGTCAGCTCGAGCACCTGGTCGACCGGGCTGTGGAGCGGCTGGACGAAGGTGCGTCCCAGGCGTCGTTGCCGGCGATGTCGAGTTACGAGCGCAAGCTCGTGCACGATGTCGTGGCCGAGCGGGGCCTGGTCTCGGAGTCGTACGGCGAAGGCGCCGATCGACACACGGTCATCCGTCGCGCCTGAGGTCGGCGCAGTGACAGAGAGAGTGGAACAGGAACCGGATGCCGCTGCCGCGGTGTTCGGCGACCGGATCACTGTTGCGCGGGCGTTCGCAGCGGCGCTGGCCGAACACGGCGAGCCTCGGGGTCTGATCGGGCCGCTAGAGCTGCCCCGTCTGTGGAGCCGGCACATCGTGAACAGTGCGATCGTCGCGCCACTGTTCTCGGGTCGTGTCGGCGATGTCGGGTCTGGTGCCGGTCTGCCCGGACTGGTGCTTGCCATCGCACGACCTGACGTCGACTTCGTGCTCATCGAGCCGATGGAGCGCCGTGTGACCTGGCTCAACGAGCAGGTCGCCGAGCTGGGGCTCGACAATGTGACCGTGGCGCGCGCGCGCGCCGAGGACTGGCCAGGCCGCGGGTCGCTCGACGCGGTGACGGCGCGAGCAGTGAGTGCGCTGCGCACACTGATCCCACTGACGGCGCCGCTCGTGCGCAGCGGCGGAGCGCTCGTCCTGATGAAGGGCGCGAACGCCGCTGCCGAGGTCGAGGCTGCGCAGAAGCAGATCCGCCGCTTCCAACTGTCGGATGTTCGAGTCGAGGTCGTCGGCGAGGGTGTCGTGGCCGAGCCGACGCGCGTGTTCCGCGCGACGGTGCGCTGATGTTTCACGTGAAACGCCGTTGACCCCCGGCCCGCCGCGGTTCCCGAGCTTTGCCGAGGGGCCACGAGCCTGTCGCCCCGCGCCTCGACAAGCTCGGCGGGCGGTGCACTGCGTTGTTGGCGGGCTCAACCGCTCGGCGAGCAGGCGACGTCTGGTTCCCCGAGCTTTTCGGTCTGGTTCCCCGAGCCTGTCGGTCTGGTTCCCCGAGCCCGTCGCTCCGCGGTCCCCGAGCTCGTCAAGGCGTTTCACGTGAAACATTCCTTCACTGAGCGGTGTCCCCGCCGCTCTTCGCGGCAGCCTTGAGGTCGCCGATGCGCCCCTCGATGAGTGCGGCCTTCTTGCGGTGCCCCCACCCATGGAGTTGTCGTTCGCGGTTGTACGCATCATCGATGCGCTCGAACTGC
>JBKEBN010000196.1:0-3286 GCA_047973175.1 Leucobacter sp. | reverse complement strand
GGCGGCCATAGCGTCAGGGAAACGCCCGGACACATTCCGAACCCGGAAGCTAAGCCTGACAGCGCCAATGGTACTGCACCCGGGAGGGTGTGGGAGAGTAGGACACCGCCGAACACCCATTATAAAAAGCCCCGGAGAAGCACCACCGATGGTGCACCTCCGGGGCTTTTTCACATCCCAGGGGCTTTTTCATTTGTCGACTGCCAGACTGTATCTGGATACTCCGAATCTAGGTACTCTGACACCGAGCGGCAACGGCGAGTTGGAGCGGCTAGACTTCAGCTTCGATTGATGACGGTGGGGAGACATCGTGACAGACGGCACATACTCGACCAAGGGCAGCTACGTCACCGGCGGCGAAGAGTTCAGTCGAGACACCAACTACATCGAGGATCGTATTGTCGCTGATCCCGATGCCGTTCGAGAGTTGCCGGCACCGCCCCCGTCTAAGGTCGGATCTGTGGGCTACGGCCTCAGTGAAGGTGCCGAGGCCTGGCCCGTCGAGCCGGGACGCTACCGTCTCGTGGCGGCGAACGCCTGCCCCTGGGCCAACCGCGCAGTCATTGTGCGTCGCCTGCTCGGGCTCGAGGATGTTATCTCGCTCGGCCGTCCAGGTCCGGTGCACGATGCCCGTTCGTGGACCTTCGACCTCGACCCCGGTCATCGAGATCCCGTGCTCGGCACTGAGCGCCTGCAGCAGAACTACTTCAAACGCTTTCCCGACTACCCGCGCGGCATCACGGTACCGGCCATCGTCGACATTCCGAGTGGCGGCGTTGTCACCAACGACTATCCCCAGATCACACTTGATTTTTCAACGCAGTGGAAAGAATTCCATCGCGAGGGTGCGCCCGAACTTCTGCCGGCGGACAAACTCGAGGAGATGTGGCCTGTGATCACCCGCGTCTTCACCGAGGTGAACAACGGCGTCTACCGCTGCGGCTTCGCGGGTAGCCAGGATGCCTACGATGCCGCCTACGCGCGACTTTGGAACGCCCTCGACTGGCTGGAAGAACGGCTGAGCACCAGCCGTTACCTCATGGGGGACACCATTACGGAGGCCGACGTACGCCTCTTCACCACGCTGGCGCGCTTCGACCCGGTGTACCACGGACACTTCAAAGCCAACCGCAACAAACTCGACGAGATGGAGCATCTCTGGGGCTATGCTCGCGATCTCTTCCAGAGCCCGGGCTTCGGCGACACCATTGATTTTGTGCAGATCAAAGAGCACTACTACATCACCCACGAGGACGTGAACCCTACGCAGATCGTGCCGGCGGGACCCGAACTCGGAAACTGGCTCGACGACCACGATCGCGCGGGGCTCGGGGGCGAACCGTTCGGCGACGGCACCGCTCCGCCGGCGGTGCGCGACGACGAACGAATCGCCGCGGGACACAACCCGCTGTACCCACTCGCTCAGGTGTGACCGGTTAGGTGTGACCGGTTAGGTGCGATCGGTCAGAGGGTGGTCCACCCGCGCGATCAGTTACTGACCACGCGATCAGTCAGGCGTCAACCCAGTCCATCGACTTCGTCACAGCCTTGTGCCACTCGCGCAGCAGGCGATCCCGCTCCGCGGGGTCGAGGGACGGTTCCCAACGTCGATCCTCCTGCCAGTTCGCGCGCAGCTCATCGAGATCCGACCAGAAGCCCACCGCGAGACCCGCGGCGTATGCTGCGCCGAGCGCCGTGGTTTCGGCAACCCGAGGTCGCACGACCGGAACACCGAGCATGTCCGCCTGAAACTGCATGAGTGTTTCGTTTACGACCATGCCGCCGTCGACGCGCAGCTCTGAGAGCGGCACGCCACCGGTTGCCGCGACATCGGCGTTGACGGCGTCGAGCACGTCTTGGGTTTGATACGCGACTGCTTCGAGTGCCGCGCGGGCGATGTGACTGCGGTTCGAATAGCGGGTGAGCCCGAGGATCGCGCCGCGCGCGTCCGGTCGCCAGTAGGGGGCGAAGAGGCCTGAGAACGCAGGCACCACGTACACGCCGCCGTTGTCTTCGACCGACTGCGCAAGTTTCTCGACCTCGCTCGCACTGCGGATCAGACCGAGCTGATCTCGCAGCCACTGAATCAGCGATCCTGTGACCGCAACGGATCCCTCCAGCGCATAGTGCGCCGGTGCGTCGCCGAGCCGATAGGCCACCGTGGTGAGGAGGCCGTTCTGCGACCGAACGATCTCCTCACCCGTTTGAAACATGAGGAAGCAGCCCGTGCCGTACGTGTTCTTGCTCTCTCCGGCTGCGAATGCCGCCTGGCCGAAGGTGGCCGACTGCTGGTCGCCGAGGATACCCGCGATGGGCACGCCGCGCAGCAGAGAGGTGGTCTCAGCGTGTCCGTAGACCTCCGACGACGATCGGATCTCGGGCAGCATGGCGCGAGGGATTCGATATGCCTCAAGCAGTTCGTCGCTCCAGTCGAGGGTTGTGAGATCCATGAGCATGGTGCGCGAGGCGTTCGTAACGTCGGTCGCGTGCACGCCTCCGTCGACGCCTCCGGTCAGGTTCCAGAGCACCCAGCAGTCCGTCGTGCCGAACATGAGTTCGCCGCGCTCGGCTCTTTCGCGGGCCCCGTCGACGGCATCGAGTATCCAGGCGATCTTCGAGGCGGAGAAGTAGCTCGCGAGCGGCAGACCGGTTTGAGCTCGGAATCGGTCGACTCTGAGCTCGGGATCTGCCGCGGCGAGTCGGTCCACTGTGCCCTGCGTGCGCGTGTCTTGCCAGACGATTGCGGGGTGGATCGGTTGGCCCGTGGCTCGATCCCAGACCACCGCGGTTTCGCGCTGGTTCGTGATGCCGATCGCAGCGATGTGATGCGCGTTGAGATCTGCTCTCCCCAGTGCGGTGCCGATGACCTCTTGCACGTTGACCCAGATCTCCGCCGGGTCGTGCTCGACCCAGCCGGCTCGCGGCATGTGCTGAGCGTGTTCTTTCTGACCGACCGAGACGACGTTGCCGCCTCGGTCGAAGATGATCGCACGCGTCGAGGTGGTGCCCTGATCTATGGAGATGATGTGAGTGGACACGATGCGCTCCTTCGCGCCGGGGGATATGCGATCCCGAATCTCTGCGGTGCAGCTCTCAGCCTATCGACACGGTGCAGCGCGGGCGAGGGCCGCCGGGTTACTGATCGCGCGGATAGGGACTACGGCTGCGGTGCGGCGACCTGAAATCTGGCTGCGTTGTCGTCGGAATCTTCACCACCAGTGAAGCCTTCCTCCTCCGCCTTGCCAGATTTCAGGTCACCGCATCCTCGTACCGCAGCCCCTATCCG
>JBKEBN010000086.1:0-1795 GCA_047973175.1 Leucobacter sp. | reverse complement strand
AATTGAGATCCTAGCCTGGCGTCATGCTTTGGATCGTTGTGCGGATAACATGGGCCACTGCTTCTTTCCCGCGCCGCGCGCAGTGATTGCCTTGATTTCGGCGGTTTGACCAGTCGGGTGGTAGCACCTTCTCGGGTCAACCTTTACTTGCGTTAAGTACGGGCCATTTCCGGGCCATTTTTTCTGCGAGAAGCAACTGAAACTAACTGACACTCACCGGCGGGAACCGCGTGATTCTGCCGATTCGCCTATATATACAGTGCAGAAAGACACCTGATCAATCTGAAAATCGAAAGGTCACCGGATCGATGCCGGTCGGAGCCACGTAGCGGCTATTACACCGTTACTGAACCCTCGCAAGGCTTCTACTTGCGGGGGTTCGCTTATTTTTACCTGGTCAGGCGGCGGTTCTGCGGCGCTTCGCCGTCGCCATGTGCCGTTCCCATCGTCATCCTGCGCGCAGTCGCAGGATCCATCGCGGCACTTACAGGCCGAGCCCGATATTTGGGGCTATAGGACAGAACGGGGCTATAGGACAGACGCTTGGACTGAGCGAGCTGCCGCGCCGATGGTTGCCGCCGATCCGCGTGTGGTCCATACCGAACAGGTGTATCAGGCCGAGCGCGACCGAGTGCTGTGCCGTCTAAGACGGATGCGAGAGGCGCGCGACCGGTGGCCCGCTGGCGGTGAAACGTCAGGCGGTTTGCACTGTTGGGAGGGTGCGTAGCGCGAGTGCCTGACTGCCCGCGAAGATCGCAATATCGACTGCGACCGCGAGCACCGCGACCACAGTCAACAGCGTTCCGGCGGCGACCGCGCAGACGGCGACCAAAAGTGCGGCGAGGATGTTCACGCCCATCACCATGCGCAGCGCTGTCTGAATGCGCAGCCGCATCAGCATCCAGAGCACGAGGCCGGCCCAGAGCACGACCGCGATGCCAGCGGCGGTGATGAGCGGTTGCGGGATCGCGACGACCGCGGCGATGGGTGCGGCACCGAGCGCGACCGTTCCGCCCAGGAGCGTGCAGTAGATCGCGTCGAGCCGCAGGCTCCACACGCCGAGCTTGCGCCCCTCAATCCGCTTCATGCAGCCAGCCTAGCTGCGCAGACCAGGGTTATGCGCTGGCGTAACGCTGGCGTGCAGCCTCGCCGCCGGTGCCGATCCCAGTACATCGGGCCGTGAGCGGTGACGGAGGCGGTCATGGCGTCACGCCCAATCACTCGCCTTTGCTGCTCAAGGTCTATTGGCGGCGAGTGTATTCCTCGATCACGACGCCCGAATCGAAGGCGCGAATACCTGTCAGGTGGAAGTTCTGGATCGTGGCCTTAGGCGACCCAAAGAGTCGAATGCCGTCGCCGAACACGACGGGGTTGCGTTTGAGGATGAGACGGTCGATTTCCGGGAGCAGTTCCCCCGCAAGGTTTCCGCCTCCGCAGAGGTAGATCGAGAGCCCCGGTTGCTGCTTCAGCTCGCGCACCGTCTGAAGCGCATCGGCTGTGAAGGTCACGCCGTCAGGCGCATTCTCTGCTGATCGTGTCGCGACGTACTCGCTCAGGTGCGCATAGGGCCGTTCGATCCCGACGGTACGCGCGATATCGTAGCTCTCTCGCCCCAAAATCACGGTGTCGAAGCGATCGTGGGGTGCCTGCTTGCCGAGGGTCGCGAGTACGTGAGAGTAGTGCCCCGTAGAGTGGTGTAGCCCGCGGTGGCTGGCCCCGTCGCTCGCGACGTGGGCGCGGCCACCGTGTGATCCTTCGAGGAAACTCTCACATCCCACTCGAAAGGCATCATCAC
>JBKEBN010000046.1:0-4525 GCA_047973175.1 Leucobacter sp. | reverse complement strand
CTCGACCTCGACGAGGGTGCCGACGTGCTCATGGTGAAACCGGCCGGGTCGTACCTCGACGTGCTCGCCGACGTCGCCGCCACGAGCCCGGTGCCCGTGTGGGCCTACCAGGTCTCGGGCGAGGTCGCCATGATCGAGGCGGCAGCGGCGAACGGGTGGATCGACCGCCGCCGCACGATCGAGGAGTCCCTCGTGAGCATCCGCCGCGCGGGAGCCGACACAGTTCTGACCTATTTCGCGATGGAGGTGGCCCGATGGGTGCGATGAAGAGTGATGGATCGAGCGAAAGCGTCGTGAGCGAGAGCGTTTCGGGCGGTGCAGCACCGGGCGGTGCCGCGCCGAGCGGCACCGGATCCCGAACCGCGCGGAGCGCGCAGCTCGCCGAGCGCGCGTCGCGCGTGATTCCGGGCGGCGTCAACTCGCCCGTGCGCGCCTTCGGCTCGGTCGGGGGCACCCCGCGCTTCGCCGTCTCGGGGCGCGGTGCGTACATCACCGACGTCGACGGCAACGAGTACGTCGACCTGGTCGCGGCCTGGGGCCCCGCCCTGCTCGGGCACGCGCACCCCGCGGTGATCGCGGCCGTGCAGGAGTCGGCTGCGAAGGGGCTCGGCTTCGGCACCTCGGCTCCGCAGGAGGTCGACCTCGCCGAGGAGATCATCACGCGCGTGCCCGCCGTCGAGCGGCTGCGCCTCGTGTCGACCGGCACCGAGGCGACCATGACCGCGATTCGCCTGGCCCGCGGCGCGACCGCTCGACCGCTCATCATCAAGTTCGCGGGTCACTACCACGGTCACTCCGACGGTCTGCTCGCCGAGGCGGGATCGGGCCTCGCGACGCTCGCAATGCCGGGATCGGCCGGCGTCACCGCCGAGACCGCGGGGCAGACCATCGTGCTGCCCTACAACGACCTCGCAGCTCTCGAGTCGGCCTTCGCCGAGCACGGCGACCGCATCGCGGGCGTCATCACCGAGGCCGCCGCCGCGAACATGGGCGTGCTGCCCCCGGCACCCGGCTTCACGGCGGCACTCATCGAGCTCGCGCACCGCCACGGCGCGCTCGTGATCGTCGACGAGGTGCTCACCGGGTTCCGCGCCGGCCCCTCGGGGTACTGGGGCATCGAGCAGCCCTCTCTGCCCGCGGGCCTCACCGCCGATCTCTTCACCTTCGGCAAGGTGATCGGCGGCGGCCTGCCGCTCGCGGCCGTCGGCGGTCGGGCCGAGGTGATGGATCTGCTGGCCCCGCTCGGCCCCGTCTACCAGGCGGGCACGCTGTCGGGCAACCCGGTCGCCGTCGCCGCCGGTCTCACGACACTGCGGCACGCCGACGCCGAAGCGTATCAGCGGCTCTCCGCGGCGTCTGCGGCCGTCTCCGATGCCGTGGGCTCGGCGCTGGCCGAAGCCGGGGTCGCGCACCGCATTCAGCGCGCCGGCACGCTCTTCAGCGTGCTCTTCGGAGAGTTCGACGAGGCACCGCAGAACTACGTCGACATGCGTCGGCAGGAAACGTGGCGCTACGGCCCCTTCTTCCACGCCATGCTCGACGGGGGCGTGCACCTGCCGCCCAGTGCCTTCGAGGCGTGGTTCGTCACCGCCGCGCACGACGACGCGGCCGTGGAGCGCATCGCTGCGGCCCTCCCCGCCGCGGCGCGCGCGGCCGCTGCCGCAACCGCGTAGGTGATTGAGGGTTAGGTGATTGAGCGGAGCTTTTTCTAGGTGGTTGAGCGGAGGCCGGAGGCCGGAGTCGAAACTACGACCGTAACGTTTCTAGTAAAGCTCAACTCCGTGATTTCGACTGCGCTCCGCTCCGCTCAATCACCTAAAGTCCGCTCAACCACCTAAAGAAAGGAGCGCGCGGTTCAGAGCAGGCGCACGCGCATGGAGTCGACGCGCTCGACGATGACCTCGCTGGCCATCCAGCGCTGCTGCGCCGCCGTGACGATTTCTTGGAGCTCCTCGCGGTCGAGCCCGGGGGCGAGCTGCAGCACGACGTCGGTCTCGGGCGCGAGGAGGCGCGCTTCAGGGTCTGCGGGCAGCAGCGCCACGCCGACCACGCGCGGGTCGATGGCGAGCGACGCTTCGAAGGCCTCGGTCACGGCCGGGTCGATCCAGGCGGGGATCGCCCGCTCACCCAGGGCCATCGCTTCGAGCTGAGTGCGGCGCACGCCGAACTCCTGACTCGCCGTGCCCGGGTCTACGATGATGAGGTCGGTTTCCTCCTGCGCTGCGGCGAGCGCGGCCTGCGGGCCGGGCACAGGGATCGGCCGCGCTTCGGCGTTCCAGCTTCGCATCGCCTCGACCGAGCTGAACACGGGCATCACGCGGCGTCCGTCGGGTGCGGCGACCGTCACGATCGACAGCTCCTGCGACTTCTCCACGACGCGCCCCTCGGGGGTGAGGCCGGTGTCGCCCGCCTCCGCCACGAGCGGAATCAGCACGCGCACCCGTGAGAGGGCGAGGATCGCGTCGCCGTGCGCGGTTGCGAGGGCTGCGAGATCCAGCGCCCTGCCCTCGGCGAGATCGGCCGCCGCCAGCCGCACGGCCGCAACCGCCTCGCGCAGCTGCGTCGGCGTGGAGCCGTCGTCGTCTGCGAACGCGGAGCCGTGGTGGTCGAAGGTGCGGCCCGCCCACGGAAACCCGGCGGAGTCGGCCGCGCCCCCGGGCACCAGGCTCTCGGGCACACCGGTCGAACGCGGCATGTCGCCGGTGGAGGGGAGCTTCTTGATCGCCATGAGAGCCGTCGCAGTCGGGTCGGGATGTTCGAGGGGGTTCCGGGCGGGATCCGAGTGGGGTCCGAGGGATTCCGAGGTGGCCGAATCGCGCCGGGCTACGCGCCGCGGGCCACGTCCAGGGCCGCGGGCAGCGTGAACGCTCCGTCGTAGAGCGCCTTGCCGACGATCGCGCCCTCCACCCCGAGCGGCACGATGTCCCGCAGCGCCGCGAGATCGTCGAGGCTCGACACGCCGCCCGAGGCGATGACGGGGCGCTCGGTGCGGGCGCAGACCTGCTTCAGCAGTTCGATATTGGGGCCGCGCAGCGTGCCGTCCTTGGTGACGTCGGTGACGACGTATCGCGGGCAGCCGGCCTCTTCGAGCCGGTCGAGCACGTCCCAGAGGTTGCCGCCCTCCTCGGTCCAGCCGCGGGCGGCGAGCGTTTCGCCGCGCACGTCGAGGCCGACCGCGATCTGGTCGCCGAAGCGGGAGATCACGCGGTGCGTCCAGTCCGGGTTCTCGAGCGCCGCGGTGCCGAGGTTGACGCGGCGCGCGCCCATCTCAAGCGCGGCTTCGAGGCTCGCGTCGTCGCGGATGCCGCCCGAGAACTCGATGTTCACGTCACCGGCGCGCTTGATGATCTCGCGCGCCACCTCGACGTTGCTGCCGCGGCCGAAGGCTGCGTCGAGGTCGACCAGGTGAATCCACTCGGCACCCTGCTCGATCCAGTCGAGTGCGGCATCGACCGGCGTGCCATAGTCGGTCTCGGTGCCGGCCTCGCCCTGCAGCAGGCGCACCGCCTTGCCGTCGACCATGTCGATCGCGGGCAGCAGCTGCAGCTCGGGGGCCTCGACGAGTTCGGTCATGTGCGGTCTCCTTCGGGTTGGTGCGGGTCTGGGTGAGTCGGCGGGAGTCAGGGGCGGTTCGGGATCACGGCCGCGGACGCCGCGGCCGATCCGGTCGCTGCCGTTCCTCCCGCCGGTCGCAAGGTTCGGGATCTCCTTCGCGCTGCGCGCTCAGGAGACAGCGGCCGACCGGCGCAGAGCACTACAGCGTTCCGATCCAGTTGCGCAGCAGCTGAATACCGGCCTCGCCCGACTTCTCGGGGTGGAACTGCGTGGCGCTCAGCGGTCCGTTCTCGACGGCCGCGATGAATCGCTCGCCGTGCTCGGCCCAGGTGACGAGGGGTTTGGTGGCACCAGCTGGCGCTGTAGCGCCACCAGGATCCGAGCGGAAACGCTCTGCGTTTCCGCCTGATCGGATCCTGCCCTCGATGGTCCACTCGGTGGCCGCGTTGCTGTGCACGAAGTAGAAGCGCTCGCGCTCGATCCCGCGGAAGAGCACCGACCCATCGGGCGCCTCGACCGTGTTCCAGCCCATGTGCGGCAGCACCTCGGCCCGCAGCTCGCGCACCGTGCCCGGCCACTGCGCCAGACCGTCGGTTTCGATGCCGCGCTCGATGCCGCGCGAGAACATCACCTGCTCTCCCACGCAGATGCCGAGCACCGGCCGCCCGCCCGCGAGGCGGCGGTCGATCAGCTCGTCGCCGCGCACGTCGCGCAACTGCTGCATCACGGCGTCGAAGGCTCCGACGCCGGGCACGAGCAGCCCGTCGGCTTCGAGCACGGCGCGGCGATCCCGAGTCAACTCGACCTCGGCCCCGGCCTTCGCGAGGGCCTTGACGGCCGAGTGCACGGTGCCTGATCCGTAGTCGAGAACGGCTACGCGCTTGGGCGGAGCCGTCGGTGTCGCAGCGGCAGTGCGCTCGCCCTCGCTCACAGGGCACCCTTGGTCGAGGGGATGCCGGTCTCAAGCGGA
>JBKEBN010000042.1:0-6941 GCA_047973175.1 Leucobacter sp. | reverse complement strand
TGAGGAAAGCGGGAATTTCGCACGCCGTTACTCGAATCCACGCCGCTAGCATGCCGCTGGAGCAGCAGCCGGGGTAGGCTTTCGAGCGTGACTGCAGAGAAACCGGCACAGACGCCTGCGCAGACATCGGAACCGGCGACGCCAGCGGCGACACGGGCGACGTCGACGCCGGCACCCGCAGGGGCAGCCGCGCAGACGGCGGCACAGACGCCCGCGCAAAAGCCCGTCCCCAAGGCGCGCATCGCGGTCTGGGACAATGCGCGCTTCGTGCTGATCGCGCTCGTCGTGGTCGGCCACGCCATCTCGAGCGTGCGCTCAGACACTGCTCTTGGTTTCGGCCTGTATGCGTACATCTACCTCTTCCACATGCCGGCCATGATTCTGCTCTCGGGTCTCTTCGCCCGGCCCGACACGTCGCCGAAGGCGATACGCTCGGTGATCCAGCTGCTCATCACCTGGCTGGCGTGGGAGGGAATCTGGGTGCTCCTGCGCATGTCGGCCGGTTCGACCCCGGTGGGCAAGAACTTCCTCGTGTACCCCTCGTGGACGCTGTGGTTCTTGGTGTCGCTCGCCACGATGCGCATTCTGCTGCCCTACATCGCGCGGCTGCGGCATCCGCTCGTCGTGTCGATCATCCTCGCGCTCGCTTCGGGGCTGCTGCCCGCGGTGGGCACGGCGTTCTCGGTGTCGCGCACGCTCACCTTCCTGCCGTTCTTCGTGGCCGGCTGGCTGATTCGGGATCGCGGCTGGTTGAACGGCGACTGGTTCATGCGCCCGCGTCGCGGTCCCCTCTTCGCGGGCTGGGGTGTGCTCGCCGTGATCGCGCTCGTGTTCGTCGCGGTGCCGCAGCTGCAGAGCTTCTGGCGCATCGACCGCTGGCTCACTTGGCGCGACGACTATGTGACGTCGTTCGGGCACGCGCCCATCGGCGACTGGCAGCCGACGCAGTGGGGGCGAGATATCTCTGGGCGGCATCGCGGTGACGGCGGTGCTGCTCGGGATCGCGGCCGTCATGACCCTGGCGGTGCTGCTCGTGGTGCCGCGAGGGCACAGCATTATTACCGTGTGGGGATCCCGCACCCTGTACGTCTATCTGCTGCACGGGCCGATCGTCTGGATCGGCCGCGAAACCGGCGTGATCGACGACATCGGCTCTCTCGGCGATCTCGGGATCGTGGTGCTCACGGTCATTGCGATCGCGCTCACCGTGGTGCTGTCGATGCAGTGGGTGACGCGCGTGTTCAAGCCCGTTATCGAGCCGAGTTTCGACTGGCTGCTCAAGAAGGAGAGCTGAGCGGCGGCGGCACCACTGCCGCGAACGCTGCAATGCAGTGGATGCCGTGCTGTCGCGAGCACCGCGCTGCCGCGAACGCACTGCCGCCCCGAACACGCCACCACCGCGAACGTCGTGCGCTGCAGACAACGGAGCATCGATTTCTCATTCTGCCCCTCACCCTGTCTCATCTTGTTGCGCCGAGTGAATTCCCAAGTGCGCGGTATCGCCGTAGACTGGAGTGGTTTATGTGCCGACTGTGTCGTATGCGTCATCTCGCGTGCGAGTGGAGGGATCGGGTATGTCACGACTGACTGCGCCACGGCGCTTTCGGCGTGCCTGGCGCGGGGGAGCCGTTCTCGCTCTGAGCGGTGCGCTGCTCACCTCGGGCGCGCTCGCGGGGTGCGCCTCCGAGTCGTCCAAGTGGCAGCCGCCGCAGTGGCCGGAAAGCGGCGGTGTGACCCTCGTCAAAGCGGAAGTCGAGCAGCCGGAGCAGGTCGGGGTCGATGCCGGGCTCGAGAAGCTCGAGTTCATTGAGGGGCGCATCCGCAATGACGGCCTGCCCATGCAGGCGCGCTACGTTCAGATCCCCGGTGCTCCCGCGTTCAACGACCTCGTCACCGGGGTCATCGGCGACGCGATCGCGAACACGGGTGCGGACTACGCGCCGCAGGCGTTCCCGGTCGGCAGCGGCCTGGGAGATCGCGGGTGCGTGCCGGGCTCGTTGAGCTGGGACGCCGCGAAGGTGCTGAGCAACCCGGCCACGGGGCCGGTCGGCGGATCCGGCACCGCGATCACCTGCGAACCCATCGCCGCGTTCGGTTCCGTGGTGGGGGTCGAGATGCGCACGGTTACGGGCTCCGGCAAGGGCGTCGAGAGCGACTACACGACCATCGTTTACGCCGACCTCGAGTCCGGCGAGGCATTCACCGGTGCCGAGATGTGGAACGACGGCGTGCCCGAGAAGCTGTGGCTGGGAGCGGTGGACACGCTGCGCCGCGATGCCGGCGGGCTCAGCGGCATCGCGACCGAGGCACCGTCGAAGAAGCAGAGGGCACTGGCCGAGAGCGCGCTGCAGACACCGGTGCTGCACGAGAACGGATCGGCCACGGTGATCCTGCCCGCCGGCATCGAGGCTGTCGAACTCGCCGACATCGGCATCGAGCGCACCGAGGAACCCATGGCGGTGGAGATCGATGCCGCGACGGTTGAGGCATGGGAGAACAAGCGGGCGAAGGCGCTGCTGAAGCAGCGCGACAAGAAGTTCGTCGGCATGCCGGCCTGGAACGCGAACAACCCGGTCGACTGCTCCATCGTGCCGTGCGTCGCGGTCACCTACGACGACGGCCCCTCCGACCTGACTCCGAAGCTGCTCGACACGTTGCGGTCCGAGCGCACTCCCGCGACCTTCTACATGCTCGGCAACTCGGCGACGCTCTACCCGGACATTGTGAAGCGGGCCTCGGACGAGGGCCACGAACTTGCGAGCCACACGATGAGTCACCCCGAACTCACGACCCTCAGTCCCGCCGCGGCCCGCGCGCAGGTGCACGACGCCGGCAAGATCCTCTCCGATCTCTCGGGGCAGAAGGTCGCCTCCTACCGTCCGCCCTACGGAGCGCTCAACGACAAGGTGTTTGCCGAGATCGGGTGGCCCGCCATTCTCTGGTCTATCGACACGAACGACTGGCGCAAGCCCGGTCGCGAGGCGCTGGTGCAGCGCTCCTCAGGAGCCGCGAGCCCAGGAGACATCATCCTCTTCCACGACATTCACGCGGACTCGGTCGAGGTGGCAGGCACGGTGATGCAGCAGCTGAAGGATCGCGGGCTGACGCCCGTCACCGTGGAACAGCTCTTCGGTGGAAACATTCCCAATGAGAGGGTGACGAGGCGATGAGCGCCGGCGGGCCGATCGGGGTCGGTGTGAAGGGTTCGGGATCGGCCGCCGCGCGCGGCGGCAAACGTTCTCGCGGCCCGATGTGGCTGGTTCTCGCGGCCTGCGTGGCGACCATCATCTACCTGTTGGCCTTCGCGCCGGTGCACATCGCCGCGATGCAGGCTCACCGCGGTGACGGTGAGCAGCCCCTCGATCTGGGTAACGGCGTCGTGGTCGTCCCCGCTGACGAGTGGATCGAGCAGCCCGTCGTCGGCACCCTCTTCAGCCTCGGCCCGGTGCCGCTCGTACGCGACATGTCGGTGATCTTCGGCGGAGGCGACGAGGTTGCGATCCTGTCGCCGGATCGTGCGCTGCGCGTGGAGACCGAGGTGGCCGGGGAGGGAAACGACCCGGTCGCACTGGTGCGCGAGACAGCGGCCGACAGCGGTGCCGATCCCGAAGCCGAGGTGCGCACCGAGACGCTCGCCTCCGGGCTCACCCTGCACCACATCGACGAGGAACAGCGCATCACCGCCGTTGTCGAGACCTCTGCCGGGCCGGTGATCGTGCGGGCCGAGAGCGTCGGCGGGCCCATCGACGTCTATCGCCCCGCGCTCTCCTCCCTGCTCGAGAGCGTCAGCGTCTCCTGAGCGAAGTCCCTTTCCGCACCCAGCTGGTTGAGCGGAGCGCAGCGAAGTCGAAACCAGGCACCCTCCCGGTTCATGAAGGTCCGAGTGTTTTGCGGAAGTTCTGAGTCGGTAGTTTCGACTGCGGCCGTCGGCCTCCGCTCAACCACCTACAAGAGCGAAGCGCAGCGCCCCCCAGCTGGTTGAGCGGAGCGCAGCGCAGTCGAAACCAGGCACCCTCCCGGTTCATGAAACTGCGAGCCGTGATGCGGAAGGGCCGCGGTCTACGCCTCTTCTGGCACCAGCAGCTGGTGCTGCGCGAGTTCGCGGTAGAGCGGGGTGGAGTCGACGAGGTCTGCGTGGGTGCCCTCTCCGACGACCTGTCCGTCGTCGAGCACGATGATCTTGTCCGAGTCGACCACGGTAGAAAGCCGGTGCGCGATGACGATGAGCGTGCGGCCCGTCGAGACCGAGTCGAGGGCCTCGCGCATGAGGCGCTCGTTGACGCCGTCGAGTGACGCGGTCGACTCGTCGAGCAGCAGAATGGGCGGCGCGGTCAGCAGCGCACGCGCGATGGCGAGGCGCTGTTTCTCACCGCCGGAGAGCATGATGCCGTTTTCGCCCACCTGGGCATCCAGACCCGAGCGCTCGAGCAGCTCGCCGAGGTTGACCGTGCGCAGCACGCGCTCGCACTGGGCGTCGCTCGCGTCGGGGGCCGCGAGGCGCAGGTTCTCGCGCAGCGTGCCCGCCAGCACGGGGGCGTCCTGCTCCACGTAGCCCATCTGGGCGCGCACCTCGGCGCGATCCAGGGTGCGCAGGTCGGCACCGTAGAGCGCGACCGCTCCCTCGTCGGGGTCGTAGAAGCGCTCGATGAGGCCGAGAATCGTCGACTTGCCGGCACCGGAGGGGCCGACCAGCGCCACGCGCGATCCACGGGGCACTTCGAACGAGACGCCGCGCAGCACCGGGGTCTCGATGATCTCCGGGGGAGCGGCCTCGACGTCGCGGCGGGACCCGCGACCCCCGCGCACGAGCTCGCGCGCGTCGGCCCGGTCGGGGGCTGCCGAGCGGTAGGTGAAGTGCACGTTGGAGAGCCGGATCGCCGCGGCGAAGTCGAGGCCCGAGTCTGCGAGCGGCACGATGCGACCCAGTGGAGAGAGCTCGGCGTCGTTCTCGGTCTCGGTGGGCAGCGCGGTGATCTCCTGAATGCGCCCGAGCGCGCCGAGCGCCTGATTGACCGCCGAGATCGCGCCGAAGGCCTGCCCGAGCGGCATGATCATGAGGAACAGGAAGATGATGAACGTGACGAGCTGGGAGATGGTGATGGCACCGGTTGCGACGCGGTAGCCGCCGAGGCCGAGCACCACGAGAAACGACAGCTGCATCGCGAGGAACGACACCGGCACGATGAACGCCGAGATCTTGGCGACCTTCACCCCGAGCACGTAGGCGTCGGTCGCGTCGCGCTCGGTCGCCCGCTGTTCGCGCTCGGCCGCGCCCGCGGCTCGGATGGTGCGGATGGAGGAGATCGAGCGATCCACCTGCGCGGCGAGATCGCCCACCTTCTCCTGAGCCTGCGTGACAGCGGGACGAATGCGGCCCGACACCGCCACCACGACGACGACCGCGACGAGGATCACGCCGAAGGTGATGGCGAACAGCGCCGGATCGATGACGAGCATGCCGATCAGCGCGCCGACGAAGACGAGCATGCCGCTGATCGCCTCGACGAGACCCTGCGTCAGCACCGCGCGCAGCAGGGTCGTGTCACTGCCGACGCGGGAGACCAGGTCGCCGGTGCGACGCCGGTCGAACTGCGAGACGGGCAGGTGCAGAATCTTGGCGATGAGGCGCTTGCGGCTCATCAGCACGACGCCCTCGCCCATGCGCTGCAGCACGTAGTGCTGCAGGCCGCTGAGAATGGCACCGACGACCACGATGACGGTGAGCAGCGCGAGCAGCCACCCGAGCGACTCGCCGGCCTGCACGCGAGAGATGATCTGGCCGAGCATGGGGGGCTGCACCAGCGACGCGATCGCCGCGACGAGGCCGAGCACGATGGCGAGGATCAGCATCTTGCGCTGCTCGAAGAGGTACGGGATCAGCTGCTTCACCGAGGCGCGGGGGCCGCGGTGGGGTGTGCGAGCCGCGCGTGCCGAGCCGGCCGCGTCGGAAGTGCCATCGCGCGTCGGCTTCTGGCCTGCCGAGTTCAGGTCTGCTGAGCTCTGAGGGGTCGATTCGTCGCCTGCGGTCTCGTTGCTTGCGGTCTCGTCTGATGTGCCAGCCACGGGCATCAATCCTAAGCGACGATCCCTGACAATGCGCCCCTGCTCGCCGCTACCGTTACTGAGCGGCACCAGAACCCGTGCCCGGCACCAGAACCCGTGCCCGGAACGGTTCTGGGCGTGTGCTTTCGTGCCGCGCGTGGGTTTTGGTGAGTGGGGTGCTTCGGTTCCGAGGTTCTTCGGTCGCGGTTCGGGATCGTCGTGGTCCGTGTTCATGTTCGTGTCCGGTTCGTGTCGGTGTCAGTGTCAGAGGCCTGGGGTATCCTGCGCTCGAAGACAAACCGCACCCGATGCCTGTCAGCCGTTCGGGTGCTGGAAGAGGTTCGTGTGCTGAAGAAGAGAGGACGGCGAGTGCACCATGGGTGACGGAGCTTCGATGCACAACAGCGCGGCTCAGGGCTGCGCGGCGGATACCCCAGAGCGTGACGCCGCGCCGCACGATACTACGTGGCACGACACCGCGCCGCAAGACACCGCAACGCGCTGGATCGAGGCGATGTTCGTGCGCGGCGGAACGAGCAAGGGACTGTTCTTCACTGCCGATGCGCTGCCGGCGGGGAGCGCGCTGCCCGGTGAGATCGCGCTGCCGGGCGGGGTCGCGTTGCCGGGCGGTTCCCCGCCGTCAACCGGTTCTGCTGCCGAGACGGCGGCTGATCCCGAACCGGTGCCCGGCTCCGAGTCTGCGGATGATCCTGGACCGGGGGCCGATCCCGAACCCAGGGCTGATCCCGCACCTGATGTTCCTGCGGCGGCTGATGCCGCGCCCGGGGGAGATGCCGCGCTCGGCGGAGATCCTGCTCCTGCTCCTGCTCCTGCTCCTGCTCCTGCTCCTGCTCCTGCTCCTGCTCCTGCTCCTGCTCCTGCTCCTGCTCCTGCTCCTG
>JBKEBN010000023.1:0-2154 GCA_047973175.1 Leucobacter sp. | reverse complement strand
CGACCAGTGCCGGACGCAGCCACCGCGAGGGCAACAGCAGAACGAGGGGAAGAAGAACCGGCCAGACCAGGTAGAACTGCTCTTCGACGGCGAGCGACCAGACGTTTCGGAACAACTCCGGTGCCGTCGCATCGAAATAGGTCGATCCTTGGACGATCGCCAGCCAGTTGTAGCTGAACGTGGTCGCGCCCAGCACCTGCATTCCGAGCTGGACGAGCACATCGCCGCCGATCATCCAGGCCGCTGTCGCGCATGCGGCCAGCACCGTGACGAGCGCGGGTACCAACCGTCGAGCGCGCCGCACCCAGAAGGTTCGTCGGCGAACCGTGCCGGTTGCGCGTCGCTGCCGGAGCAGCAGGGTGGTGATCAGGAACCCGCTGATCACAAAGAAGATGTCCACCCCGATGAAACCGGTCGGCACGATCCCCTGCGGGAAGAGGTGGTATACCACCACCAGCATCACCGCGATTGCGCGCAGGCCGTCAAGGCCCGAAAGGCGTGCGGGGGCGGAGGAAGGCGGGGACATGGCGAGGGGTGAATCGAAGGGACCAGTCTACGCGTGCCCGGGGGGCTCGTTAGGCTTGGCGGATGCGGATCCGCCTGGACATCGCCTACGACGGTGGGCTCTTTCGTGGATGGGCGCGCCAACCAGGGCTGCGCACCGTCCAAGGCGTTCTCGAGACGGCGCTCGCGCGCATCCTGGGCGGAGAACCCCGGCTTGTCGTGGCCGGCCGCACCGACGCCGGGGTGCACGCGAGCGGTCAGGTCGCCCACCTCGATCTTGATGCGGCGCAGCAGCGGCGGTTACGCGACCGTCGCGCTTGTGCAGCGGCGAGCGACGATGAGCACGCCCAGGCACTTGCCGCCCGCATCGCCGGAGCGCTCGGTGCCTATCCGGATGTCGCCGTCACCGCAAGCGCACGGGCGCCGGAGGGTTTCGACGCCCGCTTCTCGCCGCTGTGGCGCCGCTACACATACCGAATCGCCGACCGCCGCACCGGGTACGACCCACGAGAACGCGCCCGCACCACCACGGTGCGCTCCTTGCTCGATGTCGACCTCATGCGTGCCGCCGCCCGTGAGCTGATCGGGCTGCACGACTTCGCCGCCTTCTGCAAACAGCGCGAGGGCGCGACGACGATCCGCACCCTGATCGACTTCGATTGGCAGCGAGACGAGCGCGGGGTCGTTTGCGGTCACGTTCGGGCGGATGCGTTCTGCCACAGCATGGTGCGCGCCCTCGTGGGCGGATGCGTGGCTGCCGGGGAGGGGCGGCTCGCTCCCGCGGAGCTCGCGACAATCTTGCGGGCTCGTCGGCGCGTGCCCGAGGTGAAGGTGCTCGCCGCTCGTGGCCTGACGCTGGTCGAGGTGGGCTATCCGGACCCCGAACTCCTTGCTGCCCGGGCAGAACAGACCCGCGCGCGACGAGATGCGCAGTGACCGCGACCCTGTGCCTATGCTGGGAGTCGCATGAGAGTCATCTCCTATAACCTCCGCAAGCATCGTGCCGCACCCGAACTGGCCGCACTCGTCGATGAACATGGCCCCGATGTCCTCTGTTTGCAAGAGGTGGACCCCTCCGATCTGCCGTCCACCATCCACGGGCTGCGACTGGCCGATGCGACCCACCGCAACCGGCTCGGACTGGCCGTGTACTACCGGGAGAACACCTACCGGGCGGTGGACGTGCGCACGCTCGCGCTGAAGAAGTCACTGCACGACAAGGTGCTCAAACCCGCCGCCGAGCGCGTGCTCGGGGTGCGGCTACGCGATATTGACCACGCGCAAGACCTCATCGTCGCCTCCTTTCACGCCGCACCGTTGACGGCCCTGAACTCCCTCCGCCGGGAACAGGTGCGCACGGCGCTGATGGCGATGGCCGAGCTTGGTCCGGGGCTTCCCGCTTTGATGGTGGGGGACTACAACTATCCGGTGTTCAAGGAGAACCTCGGCCAGACCGTGCGCGACCATGGGTACGAGCTGACGCTGAGCGATGCGCGCACCTATATCCGCTACCGGTTCTTCCGTGGTCACTACGATTTCGCCACCTCCGTGGGCTTTCTGATCGAGAAGATCACCACCCTGCCGCAAGGGTCGAGCGACCACCTGCCCATCATGGTCTCCGCGGACATCGCCGAGAGGGCCGCGGTGAGC
>JBKEBN010000004.1:0-13581 GCA_047973175.1 Leucobacter sp. | reverse complement strand
GCTCGGCATCGTGCTCGCGGTGGCCCGGCTCTCGCCCAGCCCGATCGTGTCGGGGGCGGCCTGGCTGTACTCCTGGTTCTTCCGGGGTACGCCGCTGCTGGTGCAGCTGCTGTTCTGGCTCTTCCTCTCGGCGCTGTTTCCGGTGATCGCGTTCGGGGTGCCGTTCGGGCCCGACCTGTTCGCGTTCGACACGAACACGCTCATCACGCCGTTCTCGGCCGCGATCCTGGGCCTCGCGCTCAACGAGGCCGCCTACATGAGCGAGATCATTCGCGCCGGCCTGCTGTCGGTGCCGAAGGGTCAGACCGAAGCGGCTGAGGCGATCGGCATGACGCGGCTGCAGACCATGCGCCGCGTGATCCTGCCCCAGGCCATGCGCATCATCATCCCGCCGACGGGCAACGAGACCATCGGCATGCTGAAGCACACCGCCCTCGTGCTCGTCATCGGGTACGCCGACCTGCTCACCTCGGCGTCGCTGATCTACGCGCGCACCTTCGAGACGATCCCGCTGCTGATCGTCGCGGCGATCTGGTACCTGATCATCACCGCGATTCTCTCGGTGATCCAGTACTACATCGAGCGGCACTTCGGCCGCGGGTTCCAAGCCGGCCAGGCGAAGAAGGAGCGGAAAGAGAAGGTCGACACGGTGACGCGGCCGGTGGAGATCGGTGAGATGGTTGGCAACGAGCCGACGCAGTTCGGGAGGATGCCATGAACGAGCAGACGCAGGAGCACCCGATGTTCGAGGCCATCGACGTGCACAAGAGGTACGGCAAGCTGGAAGTGCTGAAGGGTATCTCGCTCGAGGTGCAGCGCGGCAAGGTGGCGTGCCTGCTCGGCCCGTCGGGCTCGGGCAAGAGCACCTTTCTGCGGTGCATCAACCACCTCGAGAAGATCGATGCGGGCGAGATGTGGGTCGACGGTGAGCGCGTCGGCTACCGTCGGCACGGGTCGAAGCTGTACGAGCTGCGCACCAGGGAGATCGCGAAGCGCCGCGCCAACATCGGCATGGTGTTCCAGTCGTTCAACCTGTTTCCGCACCGCACCGCACTCGAGAATGTGATCGAGGGCCCCGTCATCGTCAAGAAGATGAAGCGGGCCGAGGCGGTCGAGCTCGGCATGACGCTGCTCGCCCGCGTCGGTCTCAGGGGGCGCGAGCAGCACTATCCGGGCCAGCTCTCCGGCGGGCAGCAGCAGCGCGTCGCGATCGCCCGCGCCCTCGCGATGGATCCCGCGCTGATGCTGTTCGATGAGCCGACCTCGGCGCTCGATCCCGAGCTGGTGGGCGAGGTGCTCGACGTGATGAAGGATCTCGCCGCGGGCGGCATGACGATGATCGTCGTGACGCACGAGATGGGCTTCGCCAGGGATGTCGCCGACGTGGTGCACTTCATGGCCGACGGCTATCTCATCGAGAGCGGGGATCCCAAACAGGTCATGGTCGATCCGCAGCACGAGCGCACCCGCGCATTCCTCGCGAAGGTGCTGTGACCGTCGTGCTGTGACCATCGCGTGACGGCCGTGCGACGGCCGCGCTGTAACACGGAGGGTTCGGATTCTGCACTCGCGCAGAATCCGAACCCTCCGATCCCCCACCCTATATATACGCAGACTCCAAGCAGCCGGGGCTGATCCCGACGCAAGAGACGCATGAAAGGTTGAAACGTGACTCCAATCGAACTCGGTGACGGATCACTCACGCTCGAAGACTTCGTCGCGGCGACGCGGGATCGGCGCCCCTCGCGCCCGTCTGCGGCCGCTGCGGAGCGGATGCGGGCGAGCGAGGCCTGGGTCGCGGCGATCTCGGACCGCATGCGCGCGGGCGAGAAGGTGGAGCCGATCTACAGCATCAACACCGGCTTCGGTTCGCTCGCGGGCAAGCAGGCCTTCGACAGCGTCGAAGACGCCGCCGAACTCTCGCGGCGGCTCATCATCTCGAACGCGAGCGGCATCGGCCGCTACCTCGACGACGAGGTGGTGCGCGGTGCCATGTTCATTCGCGCGGCCAGCCTGGCTCGCGGCGCGTCGGCGATTCGGCCCGAGGTGCTCGACCGGCTGCTGCAGATGATGGATCGGGGAGTGCTGCCCGCGGTGCCCGAGTTCGGCTCGCTCGGCGCGAGCGGCGACCTGATTCCGCTGGCGCACCTCGCGATCGTGCTCACCCGGGCCGCGGGCGAGGACCGCGAGGAGGAATCCGGCGAGGCGTTCCTCGACGGCGAGATCGTCTCGGGCACCCGCGCCATGGAGGCGGCCGGAATCGAGCGGATCGTGCTCGGCCCCAAGGAGGGCCTCGCCCTGCTCAACGGCACCTCGTTCTCGACCGCGCAGGCGGCGCTCGCGCTCGCCGACGCCGAGGGCGCGCTCGCCGCGGCGCAGATCACCGCGGCGATGTCGATCGAGGCCATGTGCGGTTTCGGCGACGCCTTCCTGCCGCAGCTGCACGAGGCACGCGGGCACGCGGGGCAGATCGCGGTCGCCGAACGCATTCGCACGCTGCTCGCAGACAGCGAGTTCATCGACGGCAGCGAGACCACCGATCCGGTGCGGCAGCCGCCGCAAGACGCGTACTCGCTGCGCTGCACCCCGCAGGTGCTCGGCCCGGTGCGAGACACGCTCGGTTTCGTGCGGGGCATCGTCGAGACCGAAATCAACGCGGCGACCGACAACCCCCTGGTGTTTCCCGATCTGCCCGACACGCGCTCGCTGAAGGCGATCTCGGGCGGCAACTTCCACGCGGAATATGTGGCCTTCGCCTCCGACTTCCTCGCGATCGCGGCGACGGAGATCGCGAACATCGCCGAGCGCCGCATCTTCAGGCTCACCGACGGCGCCCTCAACCGCGGGCTGCCCGAGATGCTGGTCGACAGCGAGAAGGTCGGCATGGACTGCGGCTACATGCTGCCGCAGTACCTCGCCGCCGCGCTCGTCTCCGACTGCAAGGTGCTCGCCCACCCCGACAGCGTCGACTCGATCCCGACGAGCGCCAACCAGGAGGATCACGTGTCGATGGCGAACAATGCCGGTCGGCACGCCCGCCAGGTGGTCGCCAACGTGCAGGCCGTCGTGGGCATCGAGCTGCTGCTCGCCGCGCAGGCTCTCGAACTGCGGCTGCAGCAGAGCGGCAAGGGCCGCGAGTCGCTCTCGGCCGCGAGCCGGGCCGCGCTCGAACTGCTGCGATCCACGCCGACCTCGGACGGCGGGCACGTCGACTTCCTGTCGCAGGACGTGGTGCTCTACCCGCGGGTGCGCGCCGCCATCGAGCTGATCCGCAGCGGAGCGCTGCTGCGGGCGGTGGCCGAGGCGTAGATCCTGACCTTAAACGACTTGCGGCCCCGGCCCGCTCTGAGTGAGAGCGGGCCGGGGCCGCGGTGCGGGATCAGCCCCGCGTGCTACGACAGATTGTTCGCCGCGATCCAGTCGGTCGCGACCTGGCCGATGTCGTCGCCGGCGGCGACGCGACCGTTCATCTCCATCAGATCGTCGGTGGTGAGCGCCGCCGAGACGGCGTTGAGCGTCGTCTTCACCTCGTCGGTGGCGATGGACTTGCTGAGCACCGGCAGCACGTTGGCGGGCGGGAAGAGCTGCTTGTCGTCGACGAGCGCGACCAGGTCGTTCTCGCCGATCGCGGGGTCCGAGCTGAACATGTCGCCCACCTGGGCCTGCCCGTTCTGCAGTGCCGAGAGGGTTAGCGGACCGCCCGCGTCGAGCACCTTGAACTCGCGGAACTCGATGCCGTAGACCTCCTTGAGCCCCGGCACGCCCTCGAAGCGCGACTTCCACTCGGCGGGGCCGGCCAGCACCAGCTCGCCCGCAATCGGGGCGAGGTCGGAGATGTTCTTCAGGTCGTGCTTCTTGGCGATGTCGGCGGTGACGACGAGGGTGTCCGCATCCTCCGCCTCCGACTCGTCGAGCACCATCAGCCCGTCGGGCTCGAGCAGTTCGTCGAGCTGCTTGCGAATGCCGGCGTCGTCGTGCGGGTCGCCGCCGAGCTCGGCCAGCAGCGAGCCGCTGTACTCGGGCAGCAGGTTGATCGATCCGTCGCGCAGCGCCTCGAGGTAGACCTCGCGGCTGCCGATGTTGAGCTTCTCTTCGACCTCGATGCCCGCGTTCTGCAGCGCCTGCGAGTAGATGGTGGCGATGAGCTGGCTCTCGGCGAAGTCGGCCGAACCGACGATGACCTTGCCCGAGGCGTCGGTGTCGTCACCGCCCGAACTCATGGGGTCGCCGCCACCGCAGGCGGTGAGCGTGAGCGCCGCTGCCGCGACGATTCCGGCAAGTACGAGTTTCTTGCGCATGGGGTTCCTTTCGGTTGGGATGGTGGAGGATGCGGGGTGGATCGTCTAGGTGCGCACCACGCCGAGCGCGGCCGTCTCGGTGTCGAACCCGGCGGCCCTGGGGCGTTTCTTGGTCTGTTCGCGGCGGGTGAGACCCGGGCTGATGAGCACCCTGCCCAGCAGCGCGAAGCAGAGTTCGAGCAGGATCGCGAGCACCGCGAGCACGATGGCACCGCCCGCCATCTCGGCGTAGTCGTTGCCGGCGCGGCCGTCGATGATGAAGCGCCCGAGGCCGTCGAGCGACACGTAGGCGGCGACCGTGGCCGTCGAGACGATCTGCAGGGTGGCTCCGCGAAGGCCGGAAATGGTGAGCGGCAGGGAGCACGGGATCTCGATCTTCCAGACGATCTCCCAGGTCGAGTAGCCCATGCCCCGTGCCGCATCGATGACCGAGCGGTCGATGGCGCGGATGCCGCTGGCCACGCCGCTGAGGATCGGTGGAATGGCCAGCAGCACCAGCACGATGAGCGACGGCACGACGAAGGCGAGGTTGCTGCTGAACACCGGAGCGATGATGAGCACCAGCAGAATGAGCAGGCCGAGCGTCGGGAGTGCTCGCATGGCGTTGACCGAACCCATGATGAGGCTCTCGCCCTTGCCGGTGTGGCCGACGAAGACGCCGAGCGGCACCGCGATCACCGCGGCGAACGCGAGCGCGATCAGCGAGTAGATCAGGTGCATGAGAGTCTGGAACGGGATCGAGCCCGGACCGTTCCAGTTCTCGGGATTGGTGAGCCAATCGATGATGTCCATCTACAGGGCTCCCTTCTGGCTCCAGGGGGTCATGATCTTGCCGAGCAGCACGAGTAGGCGATCGAGCACGAGCGCCAGCAGCAGGCAGATGACGAGGCCGACGATGATCGGCACGAAGAGGCGTCTGGTGAAGCCCATCGTGAAGAGCGAGCCGAGCTGGGCGATGCCGATGACGGCGGCCATGGTGACGATCGAGATGTTCGACACGACGACGACGCGCAGACCGGAGAGGATGGCCGGCACCGCGATCGGCAGCTGGATCTTGAAGAAGGTCTGCACGCGGGTGAACCCGACTCCCTCGGCCGCTTTGACGACGTCGGGCGACACCGAGTCGAGGCCGTCCGCGACCACTCGAACGAGCAGCGCGACCGTGTAGATGACGAGGGCGACGACTACGTTCATCGGGTCGAGGATCTTGGTGCCCATCAGCTTGGGCAGCAGAATGAAGAGCGCGAGCGACGGGATCGTGTAGAAGAGACTGGTGCCGCCGACGATGAAGGTGTATGACCTGCGGTAGTTGAACGCGAGGTAGCCCAGCGGGATCGAGATGATGAGCCCGATGAGGGTGGGGAGCAGCGTCAGCCAGAGGTGCGTCACCGTGAGATGCAGGATCTCCGCGGTATTGTTGGTGATCCAGTCGAGTCTCATGCTGATCGTTCTTCCTCGAGCGCGTCGACCGCGCTGCGGATGACCGCGTCCGGAGCGAGCGTGCCGGCGTAGCGACCCTGCTCGTCGACCAGGATCGCACGCCCGTTCGGGCTGGTCAGTGCGGCGTCGAGCAGCTCGCGGAAGTTGCCGTTCTGCTGCGAGACCGTTGCGACGATGCTGATGTCTTGCTCGTCGAATCCGCCTCCGCGGGTTCGCACCATGCCGTGCGGGCGTCCGTCGCGGTCGCAGGCGACGATCCAGGTGCCGTCCGGGGCGTTCACCGCGTCTCCGAGTCGTGCGGAGGGAGTCTGCTGGGGGTTGATGTCGGAGACGCGTTCGAAGTTCAGCGCGTGGTACCCGCGCGATTCGCCGAGGAAGTCGGCGACGAACTGGTCGGCGGGGTTTGCGAGAATCTCGGCGGGAGACCCGATCTGGGCGAGGATGCCACCCTCCTTGAGCACGACGATCTGATCGCCGAGTTTCAGCGCTTCGTCGATGTCGTGGGTGACCATGATGATGGTCTTCGCGAGATCGGCCTGGATGCGCAGAAACTCGGCCTGCAACTGCTTGCGCACGATGGGGTCGACCGCGCTGAACGGTTCGTCCATGAGCATGTAGGGAGGATCGGCCGCGAGCGCGCGTGCGACGCCGACGCGCTGCTGCTGTCCGCCTGAGAGCTGCCAGGGATAGCGGGTGCCGAAGTCTCGGTCGAGGCCGACGAGTTCGAGCAGGTCGAGCGCGCGTGCCCGGCTCGCCTGCTTGTCGTTCTTGTTGAGGAAGGGCACCGCGCAGACGTTGTCGATGACGGTCTGGTGCGGGAAGAGGCCCGCGTTCTGGATGACGTAGCCGATCTTGCGGCGCATCTGTATGGTGTCGGCCTGCGCGTTGTCTTCGCCGCCGAGCAGGATCGTGCCGGAGGTCTGCTCGATGAGACGGTTGACCATGCGCATGGTCGTGGTCTTGCCGCAGCCGGAGGGGCCGACGAGCACCGTGATCTTGCCGGTGGGTGCGACGAATGAGAGGTCGTCTACGGCGGTGAAACCGTTGTCGTAGGTCTTGACGACGTTCTTGAACTCGATCATGCCCGGCCCGCCTTACGGCCGGGGCGAATCGCCCGTAGCCCGTGGGCGGGGCTGTGGGATCGGGGTGCGGCGGTCGATCTGTACGGTGACAACTTCGTCTCCCTGCTCGGTACTGCGGTGCCGGTGTGGCACGCGCTGGTGGATCAGTGTCTACATGCTAGCCCGTTTCCCGGTAGATTTTCATCTAGCGAAACAATACTTTTTCATTCTGTAATAATCTAGGCACAGTAGTTCGTAACACTCTTCGAGAGACAGGGCAGGGCGCAGATGGCCTACACACTCCCCGACAGGCTCACCGTTCACGACATCGCGGCCGTTGCGCGAGGAGCCGAAGTTCGGGTTTCGGCACGGGTTCGGCAGGAGATCGCTCGGTGCTACAGCGAGGCGAACGGTATTGCAGAGACGCACACCGTCTACGGTCGTTCCACGGGAGTCGGAGCCAATCGCCTCACCGCGACCGAAGCGGATCCGATTACGCACGGCATGAATCTGCTGCGCAGTCACGCGGTCGACGCGGGTCCGGCTTTCGATCCCGAGACCACGCGCGCCATGCTCGTCGTGCGCCTGAACCAGCTGCTGCATCCCGGCTCGGGTATCGACCCGAGCCTCATCGACGGTCTCGAGCGCATGCTCTCGGGCAACCTGCTGCCCGAGGTGCGCCGCTACGGCAGCATCGGCACCGCAGATCTGCCCGCGCTCGCGGGCACCGCGCTCTCGCTCGTCGGGGAGCGACCGACGAGCGGGGCGGGCTTCGAGCCCATCGAACCGATCAGAGCCGACAGCGCCCTGCCCTTCATGAGCTCGAGCGCGCTCACGATCGGCGGTTCCGCGCTCGCCGCCGCGCGTCTCGACACCCTCGCGAACGCGGGTTTCGCCGCGTTCGTCCTCTCCGCCTTCGCCGCGCGGGCGAACCCCGAGGCGTTCTCTCCGGAGGCGGCACAGGCCGTCGCAAGCCCGACCTCGGCCACCAGCGCCTCGATCCTGAGCGCCCTGATCGGCGCGACCGAGTGGCAGCCCGCGCGCATCCAAGATCCGTTCGCCTACCGAGGCTTTCTCCCCGCGGTCAGCGTGTTCACCTCGGCCGTGCAACGCCTGCGCGAGTCGGTTGAGACGCTGAGCAGTCGGTCTCAGGAGAACCCGCGGTTCTTCTTCGAGAGCGGAAAAGTCGTGCACCACGGAGCCTTTCTCGAGAACTGGCTGGCGCACGAACTCGACGCCACGGCGATCGCCCTCGCGCAGTCGGCACCGCTGGCGGTGGGGCGCATGCGCTTCATCAACGACGACGCGTTCTCGGGCCTGCCCCGTTTCCTCGCCCCCGCGCTCGGCGGCAGCTCGGGCACCATGATCATCGAGTATGTCGCCGCGAGTGCACTTGGCGAGATTCTTTCGGCTGCCGCACCGATCTCGATCCAGAGCACCGTACTCTCGTGCGGGGTGGAAGACGACGCGACCTTCGCGACCACGGCGCTGGGCAAGCTCGAACGGGCGATCGAAGCCTGGGAGACGGTGCTCGCCTGCGAGATCGTCGTCGCCGTGCGGGCGTTGCGCCTGAGAGGCATCGAGCGCGATCGGCTCTCGGAGGGGCTCTCGGCGCTGCTCGACCTGGTGGCCGCGCTACCCGAGGATCTCGCCGATCGCGATCTGCGCGGTGACATCGAGATCGCGCAGGGGCTTGTCGGCGGCTTCGCCAAGGTCGTCTCTCGGACGAGGTCGGTCTCGGCCTGATCCCACTTCACCGCGTGACGCCGCGTGGGCGAGGTGCTCGCCGGTAGACTTCCGTGCAGGGATTTCCGTGCAGAAGTTTCGGACGGCGAGAGCGCGAGCAGTGGAGAGCAGAACATGGCAGCGAAACAGCCGACGGCGGCTGGGCAGGAGATCGATGCCTCGCTCGGTCCGCAGTCGGTGCACCGGGCTCTCGAGGTGCTGACGCTGGTCGTCGATCGCGGATCACTGACCCTGAGCGACATCGCGCGAGCGACTGACCTGCCGGCGAGCACCACCATGCGCATGCTGCGCGCCCTCGACACCTGGGGCTACGTCTCGCGGTCGAACGACGGGCGCTACTCGCTGGGCCGGCGCTTCGTGCAGGCGCGGCTCCCCGCTGAGGGCAAGCGGCCGGAAGACCTGATCGACCTCTCCGCACCGATCATGCAGCACCTCACTCGGGCGACCTCCGAGTCGAGCTACCTGGCCGTGCCCGGCCCGGCAGGCACCTGCACGTTTCTGCGCGAGGTGCAGAGCCCGCTGCCGATCAGGCACGTCGGTTTCGACGGCTGGGAGGGGCGCACCGTGTCGATGGAGGGCTCGGTAGTCGGTGAGATTCTGGGCGGGGAGGTTGCCGAGAGCGGTTTCGTGGTGATGGCGGCGGTTGCCGATCCCGATGCCCTCGTGATCGGGGCACCCGTTCGAGCCGGCGACGGCAGCTGCATCGCGGTGCTTAGCATCGCGGGGCCGCGATTTCGCATGCCCGACGAGACCGTCGCAGCTCACGGCGAAGCCGTGAAGGCCGCGGCAGCCGAGCTGGAGGGTCTGCTCTCCGCCGCCGATTCGCGCTGATTCGATTCGCACTCAGCCCGCGGCGATGTGGTCGGCGAGCCGACGAGTGAGTTCGCCGATCGCGCTGATCCCGTCGTCCAGCAGCACCTCGGTGTGCGCACCGCTGCGAGCGCGCACGCGCCCCCCGATCACGACCGCCATCACGTCAGCGGCGGTCGCGGACATCATGAGCTGAGCGGCCTCGCTCCCGGCCGTGCGCAGGCTGTTCGGGTCTATCGCGATGAGGTCGCAGAGTGCGCCGGGGCGAATCTCGCCCACTTCGCGGCCGGTGCTCGCGACACCGCCGACGGTCATCGCTGCGAGCAGTTCGGCGGGGGAGAACCTGCCGCGCTCGCCCGACGCGAGGCGCTCGCCGTGTTCCAGCGCGCGAGCCTCGACGAGCGGATCGAGCACGACGTGCTGATCGCTGCCGAGCGCGATGCGCGCCCCGGCGTCGGCGAGATCCCGCGCCGGCCCGATGCCGTCGCCGAGGTCGGCCTCCGTGGTGGGGCACATGACGATGGTCGCCGCGGCCGCGCCGAGCAGTTCGATGTCGTGCGGGGTGAGGTGCGTCGCGTGCACGGCCGAGAGCCGTGGGCTCAGCAGTTCGTGCTCGGCGAGCAGCTCGGTCGGGGTGCGTCCGGTCTCGGCGAGGCACGCCTCGTTCTCGGCGGGCTGCTCGGAGAGGTGGATGTGCAGCGGCATGTCGGCATCGAAGTCGCCGAGGCGCGCCGCGATCATGCTCAGCGCCTCGGTGGGCACGGCGCGCACCGAGTGGAGTGCCGCACCCACGGTCACCTCGTCTGCCGAGAACTCCTCGGAGACGCGGTCGCGCAGCGAAGTCAGCCGCGCGAGCCACCCCTCGGCCGAGCCGTCGCCGAAGCGGGCCTGCTCGGGGCTCAGCGGCGCGCCGAAGCCGCTCGACAGGTAGCAGGTGTCGAGCAGGGTGAGGCGGATCCCGGCGGCGCGCGCAGCCCGCGCGAGTGCGAGCTCCATGGCGTGCGGTTCGCCGTAGGGTGCGCCGTTCGGGGCGTGGTGCACGTAGTGGAACTCGGCGACGGAGGTCCACCCGACGGCGACCATCTCGGCGTAGACCGCGGTGGCGATGCGCTCGTAGTTCTCAGGGGTGAGGCGCGCCGCCTCGCGGTACATCAGTTCGCGCCAGGTCCAGAAGCTGCCGCCGCCGTCGTGGGTGCGGCCCCGCAGCAGGCGGTGGAAGGCGTGCGAGTGGGCGTTCACGCCGCCCGGGTAGACGACGCCTTCGAGGCGGTGGTCTGCGGGTTCGGGATCGACGCCGGTCTCGACCGTCGTGATGCGCCCGTTCTCGCCCACGACGAGGCGAACGCGCTCAGCGATCCCGCCGTCACCCGCGCCGTCCGCGATCCAGACCCGCTCTGCCCAGAACGCGCTCATCGCAGCATCCCCTCGAGCACGTCGGCCAGCGCGACGGCCGAGAGGTCGGCGTCGGCGTCTTCGGCGTGCTCCTCGGGGGAGTGGGAGATGCCCGACGGGTTGCGGGTGAAGAGCATGCCGCTCGGTACGAACTCGGCGAGAATGCCGGCGTCGTGACCCGCGCCGGTGCCGAGCAGCGGTGCGCCCGGCAGCAGCTCGGCGAGTTCGCGGGTGAGGCCCGGATCGAAATCGACGGTGCCGCTGCGCGACTCCTCGGTGACCTCGACCGTGCAGCCGTGCAGCACGGCGAGTTCGCCGCAGGCCGCGGTGATGCGGTCGACGAGGGCCTGCGTCACAGCGTCATCGGGGTGGCGCACGTCGAGCCAGAAGTTCACCTCCGAGGCGATCACGTTGGTGCCGCCGGGGAACGGCACGAAGCGGCCGACGGTCGCGCGCGCGTCGTCGACCTCGCGCGCCAGCGTCGAAACCGCGCCCACCATTGCTGCCGCGGCGACGACGGGGTCAATGCGATCCTGCATCTTCGTGGTGCCGGCGTGGTTGCCCTGGCCGCCGACGCGCACCCGCCAGCGGCCGTGCCCCAGAATCGACGATCCCACGGCGATCGGCTGGTTCAGGTCGATGAGGCCGCGGCCCTGTTCGATGTGCAGTTCGACGAAGCGTCCGATGCGGCTGAGCGTCTCGTCGTCGCGGCCGATGTGCTCGGGATCGATGCCGCCCCGCGCGAACACGTCGGCGAGCGTGTTCCCCTCGACATCGGTCAGCGCGCGCGCCTTATCGGCCGAGATCTTGCCGGTGAGCAGGCGGGAGCCGAGGCAGGGAAGCCCGAAGCGCGACCCCTCTTCCTCCGGGAAGACCGCGATCGCGAGCGAGCGCTGCGGCCGCAGCCCGCGTTCGCGCAGCACGTCGATCGCGCCGAGCGCCGCGGCCACGCCGAGGGGGCCGTCGAAGGCACCGCCGCCGGGTACGGAGTCGAGGTGGCTTCCGGTGACGATGGAGTTCTGCTGCGGGGTGCCCCACCAGGCCCAGATGATGCCGTTGCGGTCGGTCTCGAGATCGAGGCCGCGCTGCTCGGCCTCACCGATGAACCACGCGCGCAGATCCAACTCGGCGGTCGACAGCACGGGGCGGTAGTAACCGCCGGACCCCGGATCTCGGCCGATCTGCCGAATGTCGCTCAGCAACCCCGTAACGCTCACGCGAACTCCCTTCGTCGAACGGGTGGCGCTGCGGGCGCGCACTCGGCGCACCGGCCACCCGTCTTCAGCGTACGGGGCGGTCGGTGCGCCGCGACAGTGCGGTCTGCCGGGTGATGTCTGGGATGCCAGACGGATGCGGTTTCGGCTGCCGCCGCGCAGACCTGAGAAGTTGATCGAGATCAAATTATCAGTTGACGCTTTAATCGCATTTCATATATATTCGAGATCACGTTGCTGTGTATTGGTGACACAGTTTTTAGCTAAAGCCAACGTAGGTGTCATCTCCGGGCCGTATTTAAAGGGAGAAGGAGCATTTTGTGGTGAAACTCTCGAGTGTCTCCATGCCTTCGCTAGCCGTGGCCGTGGTGCTTCTCGGTCTTGCGGGCCTCACGCAGTGCCGCACCGCTGACGAAATGACCCCCGTCGAGCAGGTGGAGCCCGAGGTGCCCGACTCGGCCGACGTTGAGGGGCCGGTGTTCGTCTCGGGTGAACTGGAGATTCCGGAGAGTGCAGCGGGCGAAGAAGGGTTTATCGTGCTGATGGCCTGGCCTGCGAACGAAGAGCTCGCCACCATGGAGCTCGACGAGGAGTTTCCCATGGACGCGCTCGCGAAGGCAGCGGTCGCACCCGACGGCAGTTTCGAGTTGCGTCTGGCAGACGTGGAGGTGCTGGCAAAGTACGGTGGCGAATCCGGTGCCATTAATTTCGACATGGACGCGGAGTTCGGAGACTACTTCTATACGACTGGCTTCGGAACCGACATGGAAGAAATCAATGCGGCAATCGCGAAGAATGTACCGGTTGAGATAGTGGAACGCCTCGCACCAATCTCGAAGGACGACGAGTAGCTTGGACGAGCACGCCGCGCGATCCCGCACCGCGGTAGACTGGGCAGTTGCGGCCCGGGCTTCTTCGCGCCGCAACCAAGATCCCCACTTGCCCCTTGGAGTGAATACAGAACATGGCTCAGTCCCGCCTCGATAAGGTCATCGCCCTCGCCCGCCACCGCGGCTTCGTCTTCCAAGCGGGTGAGATCTACGGCGGATCGCGCTCTGCGTGGGACTACGGCCCCCTCGGCACCGCGCTCAAGGAGAACATCAAGCGCCAGTGGTGGAAGACCATGGTGCAGAAGCGCGACGACGTCGTGGGCATCGACTCGAGTGTGATCCTGCCCAAGCAGGTGTGGGAGGCCTCCGGGCACGTCGAGGTCTTCACCGATCCGCTCGTCGAGTCGACCGTGACCCACAAGCGCTACCGCGCCGACCACCTGTGGGAGGCGTTCGAGGCCAAGCACGGCCGCGAACCCGAGAGCTGGGACGAGGTGCCCGATCCCGACACCGGCCAGCGAGGCAACTGGACCGAGCCGCGCTCCTTCTCGGGGCTGCTCAAGACGTTCCTCGGCCCCGTCGACGACGAGGCCGGCCTGCACTACCTGCGCCCTGAGACCGCGCAGGGCATCTTCGTCAACTTCGCCAACGTGCTGCAGTCGGCGCGCATGAAGCCGCCGTTCGGCATCGGCCAGATCGGCAAGAGCTTCCGCAACGAGATCACGCCGGGCAACTTCATCTTCCGCACCCGCGAGTTCGAGCAGATGGAGATGGAGTTCTTCGTCGAGCC
>JBKEBN010000152.1:0-3408 GCA_047973175.1 Leucobacter sp. | reverse complement strand
ACGGATCCCGGCATTCGTGAAGCTGCAACGCACGATCGTGCAGCATCGGGCACGAATCCTCGCCGCGATCGAGCATAGTCTCTCGAACGGGCGGATCGATGCGGTGAACACGAAGATCCTGCTCCTGATTCGGGTCGCGTTCGGGTTCCG
The DNA here is from genome assembly GCA_047973175.1 of Leucobacter sp. GTDB lineage: Bacteria > Actinomycetota > Actinomycetes > Actinomycetales > Microbacteriaceae > Leucobacter. The sequence goes on along the minus strand of JBKEBN010000152.1, from coordinate 3,258 downwards.
CTCGACCGACGCGTTAATCGGCCTTGCTATGCTCACCCTCGGCGGTCACCGGCCCCGGCTCCCCGGGCGATGACCCACGGATACGTCACAAGAGCCGGTTTAAGGTGCATTTCTGACCAGTGAATGCTATTCCTGGCGTGCTCGCTCTCAAGGAGGAGTAGCCGGCTGAGCGAAGCGCGGCCCTCACCAGGTGGTTGAGCGGAGTGCAGCGCAGTCGAAACTACCGAGCCTGAGCTTCCTCGGAAAGTTGGAGTGCGTGGTTTCGACTGCGGCCTTCGGCCTCCGCTCAACCAGCTGGCTTAGGTGGTTGATCCTTCTATGGAAGTCAAGTTTGTGTGGGGTCGGGGTTTTTGGCGTGGTACGTGGCTTCGAGGGTGCGGTAGATCTGTCTGGCGAGATACCGTTTCAGTATTCGTCGGATCTCGCGCGGTCCTTCACCCACATCACGGCAGGTGACGCGCATTTGTTGGCGCTGGGCAGTGACGGCAACACCTACGCCTGGGGATGGAACGATTTCGGTCAGCTCGGCGACGGCACCATCACCGAGTACCGTTCGACACCGGTACGCGTGCAGGCCCCGAGTTCGACGGAGTAAGTCACCCCGTTCTGCCTCGTAACGCGGGAGGGGCGGTGATTTCGACTGCGCTCCACTCCGCTCAATCACCTGAGAACGGCTCTGCTCAACTCAGTCCAGCTGGCTTAGGTTCCGCTTTTGTAGGTGGTTGAGCGGAGTCGACCGCAGGGTGACGCAGTCGAAACTACGCACCGCAACTTTTCGGGGCTTCTCGGAAAGTTGGAGTGTGTGATTTCGACTCCGCTGCGCTTCGCTCAATCACCTAAGAACACTCAATCACCTAAGAAAAAGTGTTCGACTGCGGCCTACGGCCTCCGCTCAACCAGCTAGCTTGGGAGAGTAGGCCCATCGCCCCCGACCTGTCAAGGGGTGCCGCACGGCCGCGCGGCGGCATAGCCTGGAGGCATGAGTAACACCGAGCAGCCCCGATCCCGAACCCGAGTCGCCGCGGATGCCCAGGCCCTCTCGGAGCTGTACGCGGCTCCCGAGATCCTGCGCGTCGTGAACGTGTGGGATGCCGTGAGCGCGCGTGTCGTCGCCGAACTGCCCGGAACCCGCGCCATCGCCACCGCGGGGCACGGCATCGCTGCGGCCCACGGCTACGCCGACGGCGAGCACATTCCGCTCGAACTCATGCTCGCCTCCGTCGCGCGCATCGCGGCCGTGACCGAGCTGCCCGTCACAGCCGATCTCGACGGTGGTTTCGGCGACGCCGGCGAGACGGTGCGCCGCGCGATCGGCGTCGGGGTCTGCGGTGCCAACATCGAGGATCAGCTGCGGCCGATCACCGACTCGGCCGCGATCATGCGCGCCGCCGTGGAGGCTGGCCAACTTGAGGGAGTCGACTTCGTGCTCAACGCGCGCACCGACGCTCTGCTCAAGGGCGGCGACCGCTCTCGCGAGGCCTCCATCGCCGACGCGATCAAACGCGGGCGGGTCTATCTCGAGGTCGGCGCGCAGTGCGTCTTCGTGCCCGGCGTGCTGAACGCCGAGGAGACGCGCGAACTCGTCTCCGGCATCGGCGAGCGCAGGGTGAGCGTGATCGGCCTGCCCGGCGCGCTGCCCGCAGCCGACTACGAGGCTCTCGGCGTCGCCCGCATCTCCTACGGACCGATGCCGCAGAACGTGGCCCTCACGGCGCTGAAGCGGCTGGGGGAGTCGCTGCTGCACGACGGGGTGATCCCGGAAGACACCGAGAAGCTCAACAACTTCTAAGCCGATTGCGCGGACTGCGCGTCGCGGGTGGTTACCACCAGTGGTTTGCGCTCCAGAACGCGTAGGCCGCAGACCATCCGCCGTAGCGCTTGCTCGCGTAGCCGTGCGCCCAGCGCAGGTTGTCGACGGGGTCGAGGCCATTACCCGGCACCTTGCTGCAGGGCAGCGCCTGAATCAGGCCGCACGCGCCCGAACTCGCGTTCCTCGCGTGAGGGTTCGTGCCGCTCTCTTTCTCGGCGATGAAGCGCACGAAGTTCCAGTCCTTCTTGGGGATACCGGCCGCGGTCATCCACGCCTCCATGCCGGTCAATGCGGCGACGTTTCGGGTCTTGACGCGCTTCTTGCTGCCCTTGGTGAACTTCTTGGAGCCCCACTTGGCCTTGTAGACGACCTTGATCTCTTTGCCGGCGTGCTCGGACTTGACCTTGAACTTGCTGCCCGACTTGACCTTCTTGCCGTTGACGTACCACGAGAAGCTGTTCTTCACGCGCACGTTGCTCTTGACGAGCGCAACCGCCTGCAGCGTGTTGCCGACCTTGGCCGTGCCGTTGAGCTGCAGCCTGGCGCTGACCTTCGACTTCTGCTTCTTGACCTTCTTGGTCGCAGACGACCTGGTCTGCTTCGAACCGTTCGCGAAGGTGCTGGTCGAGTTCCAGGTGAGCTTTGCCACGGCGCGAATGCGCTTGTTGCGATCCTTCGACTTGACCGTGTAGGTCTTGCCCGAGCCCACCTTCTTGCCGTTGGCAAGCCAGGTGTAGCTCGACTTGACCTTGACTCCCTTGGACTTCTTGACAATCGTGGTCTTGGCCTTCAGCGTCTTGCCGATGAGGGCCTTACCCGAAACCCTGACCTTGGCCTTGACCGAAGCCTGCTGCTTCTTCACCTTGGCGGTCTTCTTGGAAACCGTCTTCGCGTGAGCGGTCGCGCCGGTCAGTGCGACGTTGGCCACGACCTCGACCTCTTTGTCGAAGTCCTTGGTCCTGACCTTGTAGGTCGCCGCCTTCGCGACGTCGGCTCCGTCGACCCTCCAGGTGTAGGTCGTCTTCTGGGCGTCGACCTTGACAGCGGGGGTGCCGGGGGCCACCGCAGCGGTAGGCGCAACCACGGCGCTCGCCTGCAGCTTCTCGCCGACAACAGCCTTGCCCGCGATCTGCACGTCAACGGCCGCGTCTGCCGCCGTGGACTGCGCCTCGGCAGCCTTCGCGGTCTCCGCCGAGGCCACCGCACGGGGGGTCTGCTCGGCGGGAATCTTTTCCGCGGCCTCATCCGACCCGGTCTCCCCGGCCTCGGCGTTTTCGGCAGATTCCTGCGAGTCGCCACTCTCGGCGGCTTCCGTCTCGGAATCATCCGACTGTGCGTCCTGCGATTCAGGAACAACGGTGGTGGGCGCTTCGACTTCCGTCTCCGTCGCGAATGCGCTGGTGACCGGTGCAAGTACGAGCGCTCCTGTCACCAGAGCGACAACCGTC
>JBKEBN010000096.1:0-15155 GCA_047973175.1 Leucobacter sp. | reverse complement strand
TGCGGGTCGCGTTCGGGTTCCGCTCGACCGACGCGTTAATCGGCCTTGCGATGCTCACCCACGGCGGTCACCGGCCCCGGCTCCCCGGGCGATGACCCACGGATACGTCACAAGAGCCCTATATCGCGGCTTTAGGGTGCATATCCAACCGGCGAGCGGCTCAGCACCCGTTCACGGTTCGAGCAGTTCGTCGAGTCCGGGCACGGGAATCGCGAGTCCGTGCCGGTTGGCTCGCGCGGAGATCGACTGCTCTCGCAGCAGCGTGAGGAGTTCGACCGGACCCGCCATCGTGACGGGTTCTGCCCAGAGCGCGACGCGATCCACCCCGCCCAGCCAGTCGGCGGTTTGCGGCGCGTTTCCACCGACCAGGCGAATGCGGGAGGCCGTAGTGCCGTCGGCCAGCACCGGCCCCGACACCGCGATGCGCTGCAGCCAGCTGTCGTCGCGCTCGAGCGACACCTCGATGCCTCGCCGTTCGAGCACCGCGGTGACCTCGGGCGGCAGCAGCACTCCCGTCGACACGGAAACCGGGGCGCGGGTCAGCAGTGCTGCTGCGAGCACGCGCGCTGCCCGTGCCAACGGCGCTCCCTCCGCGAAGCGCAGCTGCGCGGAGACCGGCCAGTAGCGCATGACGTTGCGCTCGACGCCGAGCCCGACGGCGTCTCGCGTCACGCCGAACCAGACGCTCCAGGCGAGCTCGTCGGCGAGCGCGGCGCGGCGCACCAGGTCGAAGTCTTCGTAGCCGAGGTATTGCTGGGTCGCTTCGATCAGCTGTCGCACCTCGGGTTCGAGCCCGCGCAGGTGGAGCGTCTCGCTGCGCGTCCCCTCCCGCGCTCGCCACGACCCGAGTGGCAGCAAACAGTTCGGTCCGCCGCTCAGCGCCGGAAGGCCGACGACCGAGCCTTCCCAGCCGCCGACCGGCTGCCGCTCCACCCGCGCTCCGGTGGTCGGGCGGTTGATCGAGAGGGTCGCGGCCTCCACCCCGTTCAGCCACGCCAGCACCTCATCGGCGTCGTTCGACTGCAGGCCGGCCGTCGTGCCGTCTCCCAGCGAGTTCTGCAGTTTGAGCGCCTCACCCATCGAGTGCGCGTGCAGCAAGCCGATGACCGGCAGGCCCCGGGCGTCGCTCCAGAACCGCGACGCGGGCGAGACATCGGCTCGCACGCCGGGGCTCCACAGCAGCCCCTCGTCGTCGAGCTGGCGCGGCTCGATCAGCCACTCCTCTCCGCGTTCCAGCCGGGTGAGCGCTCGAAGCCCGGCCTCACTCGGCGGGTGCGGCAGCGGCCCCACCTCGAACGCGAGCGGATCGATGCCGGCCGGCATCGCGGTGTCGCCGACGCGCAGCATTCGCACCGCGTCGGCAAGACCCCGGCGGAACCTGCGCGAGCGGCCCGCGCTCCCCAGCAGAACGACCGCCCGCGCGGTGCCGGTGTCGGTCGCGATGCCGCGAAACGCCGAGGCTACGATGTCGTCGATGGCCGCGTCGGGATCGGCCGACGGCGTCACGAGTATCGAACCCGCTGCCGGAAACCAGCCCTCGATGAGCAGGTCGGGTTGCAGTCGCGCCAGTTCGTGCACGACCTCGTGGCCGCCTCGCACAACGACGCGGTCCACGTCGGAACTCATCATGAGCTCCAGCGCAGCGGCCCCGGAAGCAGCATCACCCCGAGTGTCACTCACCGCGACGCCCTCGACCGCTTCGAGGACGACGACTCCCGGCGGCAGCCCACCGGCCTGCCACTCCTCGAGCAGCGCGACCGCCGAAGCGCTGTGCCTTTTCGGCACAGCCCAGAGCACACCGCTTCCCGCGGCGAGCGAAGCGAGCACCGCGCTCGCCTGCGTCGAGAACGGAGTGTCGTCGGCCGCGGTGAGGAGCACCAGAGGATCGGGCACGAAGGTGGCACCCCGCACCGTCTGAAGCCTCTCCGAGAGCAGGGCGCAGTACCGCGCGGTGTCGACGATGCCGTTGATCTCTGCGTCGAGCTCTGCCGCGGGCGCACCGGTGTCGACCGCGAGCGTCTGCAGCAGTCGATCCCGAGCAGCCGCCACTGCCAGGGCAGTGCGCCTCAGCAGCGTCGCCCGGGTGCGATACGGTTGCGCTGCCCAGCGCTCCCCCGCCTGACGCGCGCGCTCGGCATCACTGACGTGTTCCCGCCCAACGCCGCCGTGGTGGTCGCCTTCGCGCCCATCGCGCACGCCGACAGCACGACCCAGCACCTCGCGCACCCACGACCTGTTGGTCGCGACGCTCGCGTCGGTTGGTGGCTCGTTCGCGAAGCCCGACTCCGACACGGCCGGCACGACCCGAGGCGGCGCGAACTCCTCGAGCTGCAGCTCTCCCGTGTCTCCGCGGGTGAGCCCCAGCACCGCAGCCGTCAGGCCACCCGTGTCGAATTTGGCGGGCTCTTCGGGTGGGCGATAGAAGAGAGCGCTGTCGCGCACCGTCGGATCCCACTCCCGGGATCGCAGCTGCGTGCGGTGGGAGGCCGGTGCCGGTTCTGCCGCTCGCGCGACCGCGGCGCGGAAGGTGCCCAGCCGGTCGCGGGGACCGGGATCGGCAGCCTCGGCGGCGAGGCCGACGAGGAGATCCACCGCGGCCCCGAACTCGCGGGGCGGAACAACCGGCATCACCAGCCGCGTCTCGGCGACCTTTTCTCTCAGCACGGTGGCGAGCTGCGGCGCGACACCGCTGCGCAACTGCACCGCGAAGAGCTGGGACGAGCCGAGATGCTCCGCGAGCTCGTACGCTGCAGCGAGCACGAGTGTGTCCTCGCTCGCGATCACCGGCTTCAGCACGGCCGCGCGCCCCGGGTGCATCGCCGACTCGATGAGCCGCAGCAGCTGTGCCGAGACCTCGACCGGCTCTTCGAGCACGGGGACCGCGAGCCCGCTCAGGATCGAGGCGACGCGCTCCTCCCCCGCAACTCCGCTCAGGCCGATGACCACCTCGGCCGGCGCACCGCCCTCTGCCACCCTGCGCTGCGCCCAGCCACTCAGCCGGTCGTAGTGCTCTTGCGACTCGGGCAGCTCGGCGAACAGTCGTGCCCCCACCCGCACCCGATCGAACGCCGAATCGGCGAGCCCCCGCATCAGGATGCCGGGAATCAGCCGCGCCCACCGCACCGAGCGCGCTTCGAGGTGGATCGTCGTGCCGTGAACGGCGGCCGCTTCGAACACGTAGCGCAGCGACTCGACGGCGCGCACGACGTCGTCATCAGCGCTCCAGTCGCTGCCGCCCGGCACGAGCCGCGCGGGATCGACCACGAGGTGCCCCACCATCGGGTGCGCCGCAAGACTCGCCAACCGCGCGGCCTCCGCAGATGCGCCGACGGGCCCGTGAACACGGTCGCCCAGTGGCTGCACCACGGGCACCAGACCCGCCTCGCTCTGCCGTCGCAGTGCCTCGGCGAGTCTGCTCAACTGCCCGGGATCGCCCTCGCTCGGCAGCTTCGCCGAGAGTACGAGGCGCGAGACCCGATCCCGCAACCACCTGCGGGCCACCGGCATCACCGCCCACGGCAACCCCAACGACACTGCCCCACCGGCGCGCATCGCCAAGCGATCGCGCACCGGAAGCGACGTCGGCATCTCTTGCACAGCCGTTCGCATGCTCAGCGCCGAAGTGAATGCGTCTTCGGTGCCGACGACCAGTTCGAGCAGGCGACGCGTGAACTCGAAGTGCTCGGGGTCTTCGCGCATCGTGCGCGCCAGAGCCGCGTTGCGGTTCTCGATCTCGTCACTGCTCTCGGCGGCGATGCTGCGCAACTCGGCGCGCCAGGCCCGCGCACGAGCCTCGGATGGGGCAGCGAGGCTGCTCCACACCGTTGCCGCTGCGAAGGGGAGTTGAACCATGCTGCCAACTGTATGGGCCACCACCGACATTCACCGGGAGCGCACGCTGTTTCAGCGCATCTCGCCGACGGTTAACTGATCGCCCACGTTCTCCGTGTGAGTGGGCCCCGAGAGCCGAAAGACACGAGAGGCCGGATCCACGTGGATCCGGCCTCTCGCGTTCTGCGGTTAGGCGGCGTCGCGCTTCGGTTGGTTAGGCGAGGAGTGCGCGGTCGTCGAAGCTGGCTCCCTTGATCTTCGCGAATTCGGCGAGGAGGAGGGGCACGGTGAGTTTCTTCTTCTCCGCTTCGCCGGCTTGGAACACGATCCGGCCCTCGTGCATCATGATCAACCGGTTGCCCAGCTTCAGGGCCTGTTCCATGTTGTGGGTCACCATCAGCGTGGTCAACCCGCCCGACGCGACGATCCGCTCGGTGAGGTCGGTCACCAGCGCGGCACGCTGCGGATCGAGCGCGGCAGTGTGCTCGTCGAGGAGCAGGATGCGCGGCTCGGTGAACCCCGCCATCAGCAGCGACAGCGCCTGCCGCTGACCGCCCGACAGCAGCCCCACCTTCGCGGTGAGACGATGCTCCAGGCCGAGCTCGAGCGACCGCAACTCTTCCACGAAGAGTTCCTTGCGGGCCTTCGTCACCCCCAGGCCGAGACCGCGGGGCTTGCCGCGCTGCAACGCGAGCGACAGGTTCTGCTCGATCGTGAGATCGGGCGCGGTGCCCGCCATCGGATCCTGGAACACGCGCCCCACGTAGCGGGCGCGCTGAAACTCCTTCAGCTTCGTCACCGGCTTCCCATCGATCGACAGGCTCCCCGAGTCGACCGTGTACCGGCCCGCCACCGTGTTCAGCAGCGTCGACTTCCCCGCACCGTTCGACCCGATGATGGTGACGAAGTCGCCCTCGTCCAACGTCAGGCTCAGATCCACCAGCGCCTTGCGCTCGTTGATCGTGCCCGCGAAGAAGGTCTTCGAAATATGGTCGATGTTCAACATGACGCCCCTACCTTCCTGCCTCGGGCACCGCGACCCCGGTCGTCGCCGACGCGATCGGATCCGGGCTCGGATCCTTCGCTCCCGGCCGCTTGTTGCCTCGGTCTTTGAACGACGGAATCTTCTTCAAGAACCCCCAGCGCGGCAGCAGCAGCGCCAACACCACCAGCAGCGCGGTGATCGCGCGCATATCGTTCGGGTTCAGGCCGATCCACAGCGCGAAGAAGATGATGAGGCGATACAGGATCGAACCCACCAGCACCGCCAGCGACGCCATGAACAGGTTGCGCTGCCCCAGCACCGCCTGCCCCAGGATCACCGATGCCAGGCCGATCAGAATCACACCGATACCCATGCTGATGTCGGCGAAGCCCTGATACTGCGCCACCAGCGCGCCCGCCAAAGCCACCAGACCGTTCGAGATGCCCAGCGTCAGGATCTTCATCCCGTCCGTGTTCACACCGAAACTGCGGATCATCTGCTCGTTGTTACCCGTCGCCTGGATCGCAAGCCCCAAATCGGTCGACAAGAACCAGTCGACGATCAATTTCAACACGAACACCAGCACCGCGAAAATCAGCACCGCGATCCACGTCTTCCCGATCCACCCCGCATCACGCAGCGGGGTCATCAGCGTGTCCTCACGCAACAGCGGCACATTCGCCTTACCCATGATGCGCAAATTGATCGACCACAACGCGATCATCGTCAGAATACCCGCGAGCAGACCATCAATCTTGCCCTTGGTATGCAACAACCCCGTCACCACACCGGCAACCACACCAGCACCAGTACCCGCCAGAGTCGCCACCAACGGATTCTGCCCCGCCGTGATCATCGCCGCAGCAACCGCCGCACCCGTCGTCAGACTGCCATCAACCGTCAGGTCGGGAAAGTTCAACACCCGGAACGTGAGATACACGCCCAGCGCCATGACCCCGTAGAGGAGGCCAAGCTCAATCGCACCAACCATGACTTACTCGATCACGTTCGCGGCGCGGTCGACCATGTCGTCCGGCAGCACGAAGCCGAAGCGCTCTGCAGCACCCGGGTTGACGGTGAGCTCGAACTCGCTCTGGGTCTCGACCGGCGTGGTTGCGGGATCGGCTTCGTCCTTGAGAATCTTGACCGCCATCTCGCCGGTCTGGTAGCCGAGCTTCTCGTAGTCGATGCCGAGCGTGGCGACCGCGCCGCCCTCGACGTGCTGCGCGTCTGCGCCGACGACGAGGATGCCGCGCTCCTCGGCGACGCCGACGATCGAGCCGAGGCCCGAGATCACCAGGTTATCGCCGGGGGTGTAGATGGCATCGACGTCGCCGAGAGCCTCGGTGGCCTGCTTCAGCTCGTTGGCGTTGGTGACGGTCTGCTCGACGAGCTCCATACCCTGGTCTTTGGCGGCCTCGCGAGCGAGCTTCACCTGCACCTCGGAGTTGACCTCGCCCGAGCTGTAGACGGTGCCGATCTTCTTGGCCTTCGGGTCGATCTCCTTGATGAGCGCGATCTGGTCGGCGACGGGGTTCATGTCGCTCGTGCCGGTGACGTTGCTGCCGGGAGCCTCGTTCGTCTCGACGATGTCGGCCTCGACCGGGTCGGTGACGGCGGTGAAGACCACCGGAATGTCGGTGATGTTCTGCATAGCGGCCTGGGCGGAGGGCGTCGCGACGGCGAGCACGAGATCGACGCCGCTGGTGGCGAAGGTCTGCGCGATGGTGGTCGCGGTCGGCACCTCGCCGTTCGCGTTCTGCAGGTCGAACTCGATGTTCTTGCCCTCTTCGTAGCCTGCGTCTGCGAAGGCCTGCTTGAAGCCGTCGACTGCGGCGTCGAGCGGCGGTGCCTGCACGAACTGGCTGATGCCGACGACGACCTTGTCGTCACCGCCGTCGGCGCTGTCGCCGCCGTTCGATGAGCACGCGCTCAGTGCGAGCGCAGCGGTTGCGGCGAGGCCGACGAAGGCGAAAGCCTTGCGGTTGCGGAGTGCCATGGGTTTTCCTCACTCAGTTGTGGTGGTGGATCCCCTCGGGGCGAGTGCGCCGAGGGCTGGTATGTTCACGGCGCTGGGGACAACGCCGTCCGGTGCTTGATAGTAGTTTAGCCTGTTAGCGTCGGTAAACCTGTTATGTGAAATCTGCACACAATAGGCATTCAGACCAGTGATTTTGGGAATTAACTGTACAATTTGTTCAGAAAGAACGATAACGACTGTGCAACGCTCATCGCCGCCGCCGTCCTCGAATCGCGCTAGAATCGCGCCCGTTTCGAGCACCATCAGACGCGCATCGCGCCGCCGAGCCGGCTGCGCTCAGGCGCTGATGGCGCTGACGGTGCCGACGGCACCGAGCGCGTCGATCACGGCATCGTTCTCCGCGGGCGTGCCGATCGAGATGCGCACCCCCTCTCCCGCGAAGCAGCGCGCGGAGATGCCCTGTGCTTCGAGCCGCTCGGCGAGGCCCTCGCTCTCGGAATCCGCCGCGAGCCACACGAAGTTCGCCTGCGATTCGACGATCGGGTACCCGGCCGCCAGAAGCGCGGCCTCGACGCGCCCGCGCTCCGCCGTCATCACGTCGATGCGCTGCTGCAGCTCGTTCTCCAGGCGCAGCGAGATCAGCGCGGCCTCCTGCGCCAGGCGGGTCACCGCGAACGGCACGGCCGCTTTGCGCAGCGCCTCGGTCACGTCGGGGCGCGCGATCGCGTAGCCGATGCGCAACCCGCCCAGACCGTACGCCTTCGAGAACGTGTGCAGCACCGCGACGTTCGGGTACCGCCCGAAGAAGTCGAGGCCGGAGGGCGAATCGGGATCCAGATCGAAGTGCACATAGGCCTCATCGATCACCACGAGAACATGCCGCGGCACCCGCGCCATGAAGGCTGCGAGCTCGGCTTCGGTCACGACCGTACCGGTGGGATTGTTGGGGTTGCAGACGAAGATGACACGGGTGCGCTCGGTGATCGCGTCGGCCATCGTCGGCAGGTCGTGACGCGCATCGTCGGTCAGCGGCACCTCCACCGGCACGGCCCCGGCAACGCGCGTGAGAATCGGGTAGGCCTCGAACGAGCGCCACGCGAACATCACCTCGTCGCCCGGCGCGGTGAGCGCGTGGATCAGCTGACCCGCGACCTCGACCGACCCCGCCCCGAGAGCGATGTTCTCGGGCGCGACACCGAACCTCGCGGCGATCTCCGCGACCACCGGCTCCGCGGCGATGCTCGGGTAGCGCCTGATCGCCTCGGGCAGCACCTCGGCCAGCCGCTCGACGACCGACGGCAACGGTTCGTAGGGATTCTCGTTCGACGAGAGCTTGATGCTCTGGCCGCCCGGACCGACCGGGGCCGGCTTGCCCGCGCGGTAGGCCGCAACCCGCTCAAAACCGGGGCGGAAGGCCATCGCGATCTCGGAGGCCGCGGTCGCGTGGTTCACAGCGGGATCTGCGCCCGCGACGACATGCGGCGCAGCGGCTTGCGGCGCAACGGCATTCGGCGCAACGGCATTCGGTACCGCTGCGGGATCCAGGGTGACAGTGGGTTGCGGCGTCATCGACACTCACCTTTCGATCGGGTCTGCATATCTGGTCGCGTCACCGCGAGAGCGGTGCGCTGAAGTTGTCGCCATCACTCTAGAGACGACCACCGACATTCATCAATCGGTACATAGAAAAGACGACAGGATGCTCAGTTCGTACAGCACTTTGCCGATTATTTGATACATTCTGTTCAGGGATTGTGAGTCGCATCGACGCCAAGGCGGTCGCGCCGGTACGCCGACGCGCAGCGGCACCGATGCGGCATCGATGCACGGCCGCTCAGATGCGACCGGCCGCACGATCCCGCGGGTGCGAACGTCAAGGAGGACCATGAGCATCGACCAACTCGACGCGAGACTCATCTCGCTCATCAGCGAAGAGGCGGGCATCTCGGTCGTCGAGTGCGCCCGCCGTCTCGGCATCGCGCGCGCCACCGCCCAGAGCCGTCTCGACCGGCTGCGCCGCACCGGCGTGATCTCGTCGATGGCCCCGCACATCGATCCCGTCGCCCTCGGCTACTCGATTCGCTGCTTCTGCTCGCTGCAGATTCGCCAGTCGGTGGGTCACCAGCGCGTCGCCGAGAACCTCAGGCAGATACCCGAGCTGCTCGAGTTGCACACGGCGACCGGCGACGCCGACATGATGGCGACGATCGTGGCGCGTTCGACGCAGGATCTGCAGCGCGTGCTCGACCTGATGTCGCGCACCGAGGGCGTGGTGCGCGTCTCGTCGCGCATGGCGCTCGGCACGCACTTCGTGAGCCGCACGCTGCCCCTCGTGCAGGCGGTGGTGCAGCAGGACGGATCGTAGACCCGCCCTGAACTCACCACGCCCGAGAGAGCGACCGCGCCCAGAGCCGCAACGCGAGGTGCGCCGACGTCGTGGCCCACCCGTCGGATACAGCCTCGAAACCCACGCACTCCCTGATGCGCCGCAGCCGATGGTAGAGCGTGGCGCGGCCGATGTGCAGCCGCGCGCACGTGTTCGTCGCGTCGCGGTTCTCGTCGAGGTAGACGAGCCAGGTGTCGGCGAGGTCGTCGCGCCCCCGAGCGAGCAGTTCGGCGACGGCCGGGCTGAGATCCCGCACCGTCGCGGCAGTGGCGTCGCGGCCGCGCAGCAACGTCCACGCGCCGAGCTGCTCCCAGGCGAGCATCGGCGGCGCGTCGGCGGCATGCCCGCTGCGGGGTCGCCGCGGCGGGTGAGCGGGTGACGCGCCGGGTTCTGGATCGGGATCGTCGCCCAGCCCCCGCCCCGCCGCCCCGTCGGCGAGTTCCACCGCCAGCTCCCCCGCGAACACCGCCCGCGCGTGCAGTTCTGCGCCGGTCAGCGCCCCTGCTCCCGCACCCCACGCAGCAACGGGACCGAATTCCATCCGGCTGTCGGCACGCCCGGAACCCGCGGCTCCTGAACCCGCGCCCCCGTGGCCGGCCGCCGGGCCGCTCGCGGCTCCGACCGCCAGCACTCGCAGACCGCGCCGCCGCGCAGACCGCACGAGCGCGGGAACGGGATCGGCCGATCCAGCGCACACGAACACCAGGCGGTGTCGCGCGGCACTGCCCGCATCGCCGCTCGCGACTCGGCTCGCCGCATCGTCCGCGGCGTCTCCTTCTCCATCTCCGGAGGCACCAGCACCCGCACCCACATCGGCACCGGCACCGGCACCGGCACCGGGCAGCCTGCGCGATTCGAGAGCACCCAGCGCCTCGCCCGATTCGAGCGCCCCCAGGGTCTCCTCGAGCACGGTCTGCAACCGCGCCCGGGTCGCGCCGCGATCCCCCGCCGCCAGCCAGGCGACCCGCACCGTCACCCCGTCGCTCGCAGCCTCCGGGCACAGCAGGCCGGCCTCGGCCGCCTCACGCAGCGCCTCGCCGCCGACCGAGCCCACGAACGCGAGCGCGAGCCGCGCGACCTCACCCAGCGCGGGCCGCACCGGCAGACCCTGCCACTCGAGTTGCACGGCCAGCTCGGGCACCGATTCGGCGATCCGCGCGATCTCCGCCTCCGCGAGCGGCGGCTCATCGATCGCCCAGAGGTAGCCGAGCAGGCGCTTGCGGGCGCGAACCGGAAAGCACACGCGATCGAGGGTGCGATACTCGGCATTGCCCGGCACGCGGCGGTAGTCCACGCCCTCCACCGGCCTGGTTCGCTGCGCTTCGCGCACCCCATCTGTCTGCCGCACTCCGCCAGCCGGCCGAGCCTCGTCATCAGGCTGCGCTCCCTCAGCCCCGCGCGCTTCGTCCGCCTGCCGTGTTTCGTCCGCCAACCGAACCTCGTCGACTCGATCCAGCCTCAGCGATCGCAGCCACGCCTCCACCTCTGGCGACGGACGACGGCTCAGAATCGACGCGGCCCGCGCATCATCGAGCGCACCGGTCTGTGCCGTCGACGCGACGATGCCGAAGTTCGCGTCATCCAGCGCGAGGGCCCGCCCCAGTCGGTGACCGAGACGGTCGATGAGCATCTGTACGGTACTCACGACGCCCTCCCCTGCTGCTCGCCGGCCATTCACTGAGCAGATATGCACTCTAAAACCCGATCTTAGGGCGCATATTCCGCCGGCGAATCGCCCACTGACGAATCACCCACCGGCGAGGCACAGCGGTGAAGCTCAGCAGCACAGCGCTCGACCGCCCGCCCTCAACCGGATGAGCGAAACGTATTGCACACGTGAGACATCTGTCTAACGCCGGGCGTCGCGCCGCGCCATACGATCGTTGCATCAAGAGGCAGGGTGGAAGCACCGCAGCCGTAGCCCCCGCCCGCGCGATCACCCAACACGAGAGGACCACACATGACTGAGCACCTCGACCGCAGCAATCGTACCGGCGGGTTCGACCGGACCGACCGCGCTGACGAGTTCGACGGGTTCGATCAGTTCGACCGGATCGTCATCGGCGGCGGCGCGATGGGTCTCGCCACCACCTGGCAGCTCGCGAGCCGCGGGTGCCGCGTGCTCATGCTCGAGCGCTTCGAGCCCGGCCACGCAAACGGTGCCTCGCACGGAGCCACCCGCAACCTCAACAACGCCTACGCAGAGGGCTTCTACCTCGACCTCTTCGACGAGTCCCTGCGGCTGTGGCGCGAACTCGAAGCCGCGTCGGGCCGGCAACTGCTCACCCTGTGCGGGCTGGTCTCGCACGGCGATCCCGAGCGCGTGCTCGGTGCTCACGAGACGCTGACCGAGCGCGGCATCGAGGTCGAACTGATCGACGCCGCCGAAGCAGAGCGCCGCTGGCCCGGTATGCGCTTCGAGGGTCGCGTGCTGGTGAATCCCGCTGCCGGGCGCATCCACTCGGCGACCGCGCTCGAGGTACTCGCCGAGCTGGCACAGGCCGACGGGGCCGATCTGCGGTACGGTCACCGAGTGCTCGAGATCGACGAGGGGGTGGATCGCGTCGCCGTCACCGCCGAGACCCCCGACGGCGAGCGCGTGGTGTTCGAGGCCGGCGGCGCGGTCTCGACCGTCGGTGCCTGGAGTGCTCCGCTGCTCGAGGGAATCGTGAATATTCCGCCGCTGCGCGTCACCGAGGAGCACCCCGCCCACTTCATGCCCCTACCGGAATATGACTCGCCAGACTGGCCGTCGTTCAATCATTTCCGCAGGCCAGAGCAGATGTCGGGCTACCGCGGACACGTCTACGGCATGCTCACCCCGGGTGAGGGCGTCAAGGTCGGTTTCCACGCGACGGGGGACGAGGTCGATCCCGATCAGCGCCGTTTCCAGTCTCCCGAGGTCGCCAGGCAGCAGTTGCGCGAGCACGTTGCGGAGTGGTTTCCTGGGCTCGATCCCGACTCCGGGGTCGAAATCAGCTGCACCTACACGCTCACCGAGTCGGAGCGCTTCATCCTTGACACTCGTGGCCGCATCACGGTGGGTGCGGGGTTCTCGGGCCACGGCTTCAAGTTCGTGCCCGCGATCGGGCGGGTGCTCGCCGACGCCGCGCTCGGCACGGCGCTGCCGCCCGAGCAGTTCCGCCTCGCCTCGCACCTTTCCTAGCGAGCCTATTGAGTGCGCGGAGTCGGGATCTCCTCAGGTAGTTGAGCGAAGCACGAGCAGGCTAACTGATCGCGCGGATAAGGACTACGGCTGCGGAGCGGTGACCTGAAATCTGGCAGCGTTGTCGTCGGAATCTTCACCACCAGTGAAGCCTTCCTCCTCCGCCCTGCCAGATTTCAGGTCACCGCATCCTCGTACCGCAGCCCCTATCCGCGCGATCAGTAAGCCTCGCCACTCGCTGCGGCTACGCCTCGATGCCCAGCAGTCGTGAGAGCACCGCGACGACTCCGCGCTCGTCGTTGGCGGGGGCGACGTAGCGCGCGCGGGCGCGCACGTCGGGGTGGGCGTTGGCCATGGCGAACGAGAGGTCGGCCGATCCGAGCAGTTCGAGGTCGTTGAGGTAGTCCCCGAACGCCACGGTTTGCGCGGGCGTCACGCCGAGTTCCCGCTGCAGCGCACGCACGCCGACGCCCTTGTTCGCACCCGTCGGCATGATGTCGGCCCAGTGCCGGCTCGACACCACGAGCTCGTATTCGTCCCCGCGGCCTGCCACTTCGGCTGCCGCAACGCTGCGCCCCGATCCCGAACTCACCCCCGAGCCCCGCGAGCCGTCACCCGCAGAAGCGCCGGACGCCGCCGACCCGCCGCGCAGCACCGCTCCGAGCTGCGCGGCCGACCCCTGCACGTCTTCGGAGTCGTAGATGGCGAGTTTGAGCGTCTCGTCCTCGTACCCGTGCAGGTCGTCGACGACCGAAAGCGCAGCGTAGTACTTCTCGACCTCGGCGAGGAATCTGCTGTCCGACTGCTCGATGTACGCGCCGCGGCTACCGCAGCAGACCAGGCCGTACCCGCGCGAGGTGCTGCCGCGCACGGCCTCGACGATGCGGCTGACCACGGGCCTGTCCAAGCTGCTGGTCACCACGGACGAGCCCTCGTGAACGATCATGGTGCCGTTCTCGGCCACGAAGGAGGACACCGTGCCTGTGTGGTCGAACATGCGCGCGAGCGTCGCGTACTGTCGCCCGCTGGCCGGGGCGAAGGCTATGCCGCGGGCGCGCATGGCGTCGAGGAGCGGCCAGAACTCGTCGGGGATGCGCCCTGCGCTGTCGAGCAGCGTTCCGTCCATATCGCAGACCACCAGCCGCACGGCGTGCTCGGTGTTCACGGCGGGCTCGACCTGGGTCCACGGCCGCGGGGTCTCGCTGCCTGATTCGTGCGGATTCAATGCCCTCGTTCTCCTGTTCTCGGGTGACGAAATCTGTGAGTCGCTTTCTCGCAAGCGTAGCGGTCACAGATTTCTGGTTGCCGTCGGCTGCCGGGGGTACGCTGAAGAGCGGGACTCCGGCACAGACGCCGGTTTCCGAGCAGCACCGGTCGCACGACCCGCGCCCGGCCAGCACCGGCCGCAATGATCGCGGTCAGAAGGGACCGCGGCCTTCGCGGTCAGAACAGGAGACGCGATGCGCGCAGTAACCTACGTCAAGAACGACACGATCGAGATCTGGGACAAGCCCGTTCCCGAGATCGCTCCCGATGAGGTGCTGCTGAAGGTCGGCGGTGCCGGCCTCTGCCACTCCGACATCGCGATCATCGGCATGGGCGACGAGAACCCCCTGATCGGCGGCACCCTCGGCCACGAGGTGGCCGGTACGGTTGCGAAGGTCGGCGGTGACGTGCAGGGGTGGAGCGACGGCGACGGCGCGATCGTCGCCCTGATCCTGTGCTGCGGCCAGTGCCGCGAGTGCCTCGCCGGCCGCGACAACCAGTGCGAGATCTACTACCCCCGCACTGCCCTCGCGCCGCTCTCCCCCGGCATCGGCAGCCCCGGCGGCATGGCCGACTACATCGCGGTGAAGGCGCATCACCTGCTGCCGCTCGGTGATTTGGATCCGGTCGTTGCGGCCCCGCTCGCCGACGCCGCGCTCACCCCGCTGCACGCGATCAACACGGTGCGGGATCGCATGGTCGGCGACGCCACGGTCGTCACCATCGGGCTCGGCGGTCTGGGACACATGGCGCTGCAGATTCTCGCAGCGACGACCGGCGCGCGCATCATCGCGCTCGACACCGACCCGCAGAAGCTCGCCTTCGCCGAAACGCACGGTGCCGACCTCGCTATTCCGAGCGACGCGAACGCCGCCGCGCGCATTCTCGAGGAGACCGGCGGCAAGGGTGCCGACGTGGTGTTCGACTTCGTCGGCGTACAGCCCACCGTGAACCTCGCGCTCGCGGTCGTGCGCGGCGGCGGCGCGATCCGCTTCGTCGGCCTCGGCGGCGGCCAGTTCGACTACGTCGCAGCGGCGAACGAGATGCCCTGGGGCGTCAACATCGAGCGCGCCTACGGCGGCACCCGCGCCGAACTGCTGCAGGTTCTGGCGCTCGCCCGCGCCGGAAAGATCGGCGTCGAGGTGGTGCGCTACTCGCTCGACGACGCCGTGCAGGCCTTCGACGACCTGCACCACGGCCGCGTGCAGGGGCGCGCGGTGCTCGTGCCCTAACAAACCTTCCGGATGACCGGTTCTGGGCGGTCGCGGCCTTACTGGGCCAGCGGCCGCCCAGACGCGGGATCACCGCCCTCGACGCCCCTGAACGACGAAACACCTCAGACGGGCGACTCGCCGCAGGCGAAATGAGCCCCTTCGCCTCCATCATTGATGATGTACTGAAGCGTCTGAGCGGCGGGGGTTCAGCCGGTGAGTGTGGTGGGCCAGCCCTCGCCCGGGAGGCAGGCCAGCACCGTCACCGGACCCTCCACCCACCACGCCCCGAACGCACGCGGAATCGCGTACGCCTCACCACGACACAA
>JBKEBN010000077.1:0-2504 GCA_047973175.1 Leucobacter sp. | reverse complement strand
GAGTTGTTGATGGTTCAGGCGGTGAGCTCGTGGGTGGTGTCGGTGTTCACCTCCTCGGGGTCGGTGTCGGTGACGAGGGTGAGTCGGGACTTGGTGAGGATGTCGAGTCCGAGGTAGCGGCGTCCTTCGGCCCATTCGTCGGTGATCTCGGCGAGCACGGCGCCGACGAGGCGGGTGATCGCGTCGCGGTTGGGAAATATGCCGACGGAGTCGGTGCGGCGGCGGATCTCGCGGTTGAGGCGCTCGTTGGGGTTGTTGGACCAGATCTGCTGCCAGAGCTCTTCGGGGAACCCGGTGAACGCGAGGATGTCTGCCCGTGCGGTGTCGAGGTGCTCGTGCGCGGCGGGGAGTTTCCCGTCAACGTAGTCCAGCAGCCGGTCGAACTGGGCGTGCACCGACGCCTTGTCGGGCTGGTCGTAGACGGAGTGCAGCATCGCCTTCACCGCCGGCCACATGGTCTTCGGTGTGACGCTCATCAGGTTGGCGGCGTTGTGGGTTCTGCATCTTTGCCAGACAGCGCCGGGCAGGTTCGCGGCGATCGCTTCGACGAGCCCGGCGTGGGCGTCGCTGGTGACCAGGCGGACGCCGCCCAGGCCGCGGGCGACGAGGTCGGCGAAGAAGCTGTTCCAGGCCGCCCCGGTCTCGCTGGTGGCGACGCGGAGGCCGAGGACTTCGCGGCGGCCGTCGGCGTTGACACCGGTCGCGACGAGCACGACCGCGTTGATCACACGGCCACCTTCACGGACCTTCATCGTCAAAGCGTCGGCGGCGACGAACGTGAACGGGCCCGCGTCGCCCAGGGGCCGGTGTCGGAACTGGTCGACGTGCTCGTCGAGGTCCGCCGCCATGCGGGACACCTGCGACTTCGACAACGAATGGATCCCGAGGGTCTTGACGAGCTTGTCCATCCGACGGGTCGAGACGCCGGCGAGGTAGCAGTCCGCGACCACGGTGATCAGCGCGGTCTCGGCGCGTTTGCGGCGCTCGAGCAGCCATTCCGGGAAGTAGGTGCCCGACCGGAGCTTCGGGATCTGAACGTCGATCGTCCCGACCCGGGTGTCCAGGTCGCGGTGCCGGTACCCGTTGCGCTGGGTGACACGGTCGCTGGAGCGCTGGCCCCATTCGGCGCCGACGACGTTGTCCGCGTCGGCGGACAGCAGCGCGTTGATCATGGTCTGCAGCAGCGAACGCATCAGATCAGGCGACGCATCGGTCAGGGCTTCGCCGAGCAGGCCGGCAGGGCCGACAATATGAGGAGCGGTCATCGTGATGACTCCATTCGAGTGAGAAGTAGAGAGCTTTCTCGAAGGATCACACGGTGACCGCGTCTACGTCAGGAACGACGAGCCAGACCACCGCGCGCTACACCACTATGCGGGACTCCACTGGAGGCTCGGTAGGGGCGGTGGACGTCGGCGCCCCGGCCGTTGCCGCCTTGGAGCCGTAGAGCCCGTACGCGAGCCTGGTCGGCGGGTCAGTCGCAGGGATTCATCGATTGTCGCCTGAGAGCACGTGCGTCAGACTCCACCTATTTGCCCAGTCCCGCCAGCCGCGTTCACCGCCCCTTCCACTGATGATGATGGAAGGAGAAAGATCATGGAAGTCCTCCACGACCGCTGCGCAGGGATGGATATCTCCAAGACCGACGCGAAGGTCTGCGTCCGGACCCCTGGGGCTCGGGCGGGCACGTTCAGCAAACACATCTCGGTGCACGGCGCGATGCACCACGACATCCTCGGGCTGCGGGATCACCTGCTCGCCGAACAGGTCACCCTGGTGGTGATGGAAGCGACCGGGGACTACTGGAAGCCGTTCTACTACGGTCTGGAAGAGCACCTGAACCTGATGCTCGTCAACGCGAGGCACGCGAAGAACCTCCCGGGGCGCAAGACCGATGTCTCCGACGCGCAATGGCTTGCCGAGCTCGGAGCGCACGGCCTGGTCCGCGGCTCGTTCGTCCCGCCCTGGCCGATCCGCCGGCTGCGGGACATGACCCGGCAGCGCACACTGATCACCCGGCAGCACTCCCGGGAGATCATGCAGATCGAGAAGCTGGTCGAGTCCACTGGGATCAAGTACACCTCGGTCACCACGCGCGTCCTGGGCGTGTCCGGCCGCGCGTTCCTGGAAGCGCTGATTGCCGGGGAACGCAACACCACCACCCTCGCGGACCTGGCCCGCGGTCGGCTGCGCGTCAAGAAGGAACAGCTGCGGTGGGCGTTCCAGGGCAACTTCACCGAGCACCACGGCATCCTGCTGCGGCTGCACCTGGACCGCATCGACCTGCTCGACGATCACATCGCCCGCCTCGACGCGCTGATCGACGAGCTGTTCACCGAGCACGGCCTGGTATGGGCGCGGGAGCTGCTGGCCACGATCCCTGGGATCAGCACCACCGGGGCGGAGAACATCCTCGCCGAGACCGGGACGGACATGACCGCGTTCCCCACCCCCGCGCAGCTGGCGTCCTGGGCGGGCGTCTGCCCGGGACAGCATGAATCCGC
>JBKEBN010000122.1:0-14586 GCA_047973175.1 Leucobacter sp. | reverse complement strand
AAATGCACCTTAAACCGACGGTTTTACCTGCATTTCCCACCAGGGAACCCCCGCACCGACCCACCCCAGCGCTCCACGGAAACTCAGCGTCGATGGTTTCGACTCCGCTGCGCTTCGCTCAACCACCTGGGGTAGAAACCAGACACCCCCACGTCCCGGAAAACGCCGAGCCCGTAACACGCTATAGCGCCCCGGGCATGAGCGAGGCCCCGACTCTCGCGAAATCACGCGGAAGCCGGGGCCTCTTCTCGTGTTGCCTGGTGCCCCCGGAGGGATTCGAACCCCCGACCTACGGTACCGGAAACCGGCGCTCTATCCCCTGAGCTACGGAGGCGAGCAATCGGCAACCAGACCAGCCTAGCGCAACTCACCCGCGCACTACGCACACGGCGGGCGACGCGCCCGCGCAACGCACCCCAGCAACACGCCAGAGCAGGACACTCGTCACGCGAGCGAGAGGAAGAGTTTCTCCAGTTCGTCCTGCCCCGGTGCCCCCTCGGCGTCGGGGTTGGCGATGCACTCCTTGAGCGACGAAGAGATCACGAGAAAGCCGGCTCGATCCAGCGCCTTCGACACGGCAGCGAGCTGCTGCACCACGTCTCGGCAGTGCGCGTCGGTCTCGACGGCGTTGATGACGGCCGCGAGCTGTCCCTGTGCGCGGCGCAGGCGATTGACGACCTTGCGCTTGGCTTCGGGATCGTGGCCGAAGGGCGTCGATTCGTCGCGCGTCGTTGCATCCGCACTGACTTCTTCCATCATTTCTCCTCCGTCGCCACTGCCTGCATCAGCGCCGCATCCACAGCTTGACAGCAAGGATACCCCAAGGGGTATAGTTTCCCCATCGCAACAGATACCCCCATGGGTATTTTTCCACTATCACAGAGGAGTATCGAACCGTGAGAATCGTCATCGTCGGCGGCGTGGCCGCAGGTATGAGCGCCGCCGCCCGCGCCCGCAGACTCGACGAGAAGGCCGAGATCATCGTGCTCGAACGAGGTGAGCATGTCTCGTTCGCCAATTGCGGCCTGCCCTACTTCGTCGGCGGCGAGATCGCGGAGCGCGGCGAGCTTCTGCTCCACACACCCGAGTCCCTGCGCGCCGCGCTCGACCTGGACGCGCGCACCGGGCACGAGGTCACCGCGCTCGACGCAGCAGCCAAGTCGGTCACCGTCGTCTCCGGCACCGGCACCGCGGCCGAGCAGACCGAACAACTCGACTACGACGCGCTGATTCTCGCCCCCGGAGCCGTCGCTCTGCGCCCGCCCATTGACGGGCTCGACTCACCGCGCGTGCACACGCTGCGCACCGTGGGCGATGCCGTCGCACTGCGCGACCTCGTCACCGACGGAGCTCGGAGAGCCGTCGTGCTCGGGGCCGGGTTCATCGGCATTGAAGCCGCCGAGGCGCTGCGTTTGCAGGGTCTTGAGGTCGACATCGTCGAGTTTGCCCCGCACGTGCTGCCGCCGCTGGAGCCTGAGATTGCGAGCCGGGTCACGGCTGAGCTGCAGCGCATCGGCATCACCGTCAACGACGGCACCGCCGCCCGGGCCATCGAACCTGCAGGCGACCACGACGAGGTTCTGCTTTCCGACGGGCGTCGCATCAGCGCCGACATCACGGTGCTGTCGGTGGGTGTTCGACCCGACACTGCTGCGTTCGAGGCCGCGGGTGTCGCGTGCGAACGCGGCGCGATCGTGGTGGATCAGCACGGCCGCACCAACCTGCCGAGTGTGTATGCGGCAGGTGACGCCGTGGTGCAGACCGACGCCGTCACCGGAATTCGTCGCCCGGTCGCGCTCGCGGGCCCGGCGAACCGTGCCGGTCGGCAGATCGCCGACCGCATTCTGCGAGGTGCCGCGGATGCCGAAGGCCGCGTCGGTGCGGCACGCGCGATCCCGAACCCGCTCGGCACCGCGATCTTGCGCGTCGGCGAATTGACCGCGGCGATGACCGGCGCGAATCGCGCCTCGCTCGACCAGATCGGTATCGAATACCGCACGCTGCACCTGCACCCCGCGCAGCACGCCGGCTACTTTCCCGGTGCAGCACCGATGGCCTTGACCGTGCACATTCGAAGCGGCGACGGGCTCGTACTCGGTGCGCAGGCCGTCGGACGAGAGGGCGTGGACAAGCGCATCGACGTGCTCGCGACCGCCATTCGCGCCGGGTTCACCGCCGCAGATCTCATCGACCTCGACCTGGCCTACTCCCCGGTGTACGGTAGCGCGAAAGATCCCGTGAACATGATCGGCATGGTCGGCTCGAACGTCATCGATGGCACGCTGAAGCTGTGGTACGCAGAAGACTGGGAGTCGCTGCGCGGCACAACGCTCGTTCTCGACGTACGCGGCGTCGGCGAGTACGAATCCGGCCACCTGCCCGGAGCGCTCAATGTTCCGCACACCGAACTGCGGCAGCGGCTCGACGGGGTGCGCGATGCCGCGAACGGCAGACCCGTGCGGGTGCTGTGCGGTTCGGGCGTGCGATCCCACATCGCCAACCGCGTGCTCGAGCAGGCCGGGTTCGATTCGGCCTCGCTCTCCGGCGGCATGCTCACGGTGCGCGACGTGCTGGGCGACCAGGTGCTCGTCCGATAGCGGTGTCGTCTGGAGTGCGCAGCCGCCAAGCGCATCGCGCCCCGATCAGCGGTCGTCGAGCGACTTGCCGCGCCGATCCACCAGCCCCCAGGTAGCGGCCGCCGCGATGAAGAAGAACACCGCGAAGATCGTGAAGACCATCCCGGCCCCGCCTGCCGCGAGCATCACGGGCACGAGCAGCGGCGCGATGATCGAGGCGATGCGTCCGACACCCGCTGCCCAGCCCGCACCTGTCGCGCGCAGCGACGTGGGATAGATCTCGGGCGTCACGGCGTACAGGGCACCCCAGGCACCCAGGTTGAAGAACGAGAGCGCCATGCCCGAGGCGATGATCGCGGCCTCGGCGTGCACGGTGCCGAAGAGAATGGCAGAGGCCGCCGAGCCGATCAGAAAGACCGAGAGCGTGAGCCTGCGCCCCCACACCTCGATCAGCCACGCGGCCACCGCGTAGCCCGGCAGCTGCGCGAGCGTGATGATGAGGGTGAAGCCGAACGAGCGCACCAGGCTGAATCCGGCATCGACGAGAATGCTCGGGATCCAGATGAACGTGCCGTAGTAGGCGAAGTTGACGCAGAACCACACGAGCCAGGCCGAGACCGTGCGACGACGGAACTCGCCCGACCACAGCCCGGCGAGCCTGGCACCCGTGGATGCGGCCACCGGTGCCGGCTTCGCCGCCGCGGGTGGCGCTGCAGCGCCGGCGGGCGCGGCAACCTCGGCGCGCGTGCCCGCAGCGGGTTCTGCCGCAGCAGGTTCTGCGGGAGCGGCGTGCGCCGGCGCAGACTCTGCGTGCGCGGCTCCAGACCGATCCACCCTCGCGCCCGCGGCCTGCTCGAACTCGCCAACGATGCGCTCGGCTTCAGCATAGCGCCCGCGCCCGGCGAGCCACCGCGGCGACTCCGGCAGCCCCCAGCGCACGATGAGCGCGTAGACCGCGGGAATCGCCCCGAGCGCGAACGCCCACCGCCACCCGTTCTCAGAAGCCGGCACGACGAAGTAGCCGATGACCGCCGCCGCGGTCCAACCGACCGCCCAGAACGCCTCGAGAATCACGATGAGGCGACCGCGAATGCGCGCCGGCGCGAACTCGCTCACGTAGGTCGACGCGACCGGCAGCTCGGCCCCCAAACCCAAGCCCACCAAGAACCGCAGCACCAGCAGCATCGCGATGCCGCCGACCAGCGCGCTCGCACCGGTGGCGAGGCCGTACACCAGCAGCGTCAGCGCGAAAACCTGACGTCGCCCGAAGCGATCGGCCAACAGCCCGCCGAGACTCGCCCCGATCACCATGCCCGCGAATCCGATCGACGCGATGAGCCCGCTCTGCGTCTTGTCGATGCCCCACTGCTGCGTCAGCGCCGCGATGATGAACGAGATGAGCCCCACGTCCATCGCGTCGAGCGCCCAACCGAGACCGGAGCCGGTGAGCAGGCGACCGTGTTTGCGCGTGAACGGGAGCGCGTCGAGGCGCTGGGAGAGCGAACGCTGCTGCGCGCTCGCGGGCGTTTCACTCATGGGAATATCCTAGAGGTCAGCCGCCCGCTGCATCCGCGCCCAGCGCACCTCGCGCGGATCCCGCAGCACCAACCGCTCCACCACCTCGCCGGCATCGCAGCGCAGCAGATCCAGCGTCGCGGTTTCGCCTCCGACGTGCGCGACGCGCCAGGTGCCGCCCGCCGTCTCCCACCGCTCGACCGCTTCGGGCGTTGCCGCCGAGTCGGCTGCGGCGCTCGGCTCGGCTGCGGCGCTCGGATCGCACGCGGCGTCGGCATCGGCACTCGTGCCCGCTCCCGCACCCGCACCCGCACCCCGGCGATAGACAAGGTCTCGGATCGCGCGGCCCTTGTCGGCCCCCTTCTTCTCGAAGGCGGTGAGGATGCGGCCGTCGAAGCGATCCGCCCACTCCCCGTCGAACGCGCGCTCGAAGGCGGGCACCGCACCGGATTCGCCCTCGACTCCCGCCGCGTCGAGCACGTCGAGCACGTGCTCGGCGTAGTCCTCCCAGTCGGTCGCGAGCCGCAGCACTCCCCCGGGTCGCAGCACGCGATGAGCGATGCGCACGAATTCCGGGCTCACGAGGCGGCGCTTGTGGTGGCGCGCCTTGGCCCACGGGTCGGGAAAGAACACCCAGATCTCATCGACCGAGCCCGCGGGCAGGTACTTCTCGAGCAGTTCGGGGGCGTTGACCTCGGCGAGGCGCAGATTGTCGAGGCCGGCGAGTTCGGCCCGAATCATGGTGCGCGCGAGCCCAGCGCGAAACACCTCGACCGCGAGAAAGTCGGTGTCGGGGCGGGTCTCGGCCGCGTGCAGGATCGCGTGCCCCTGCCCCGATCCGACCTCGACGACGAGGGGAGCCTTTCGCCCGAAGATCTGCTCGGGGTCGCCGCTTGCGCCGTCGGCGACGCTGGTCGCGGCCGGTCCGTGCGGAATGTCGAGCACGTACTTCGCGTGGTGCTCGGCCCAGGCGCGCTCCTGCGAGGGGGTCATGCGGCCGCTGCGGCGTACGAACGAGACCGGCCTGTCACGAAACGTCGTGGGGTCGAAGCTCTTGTACGGGAGGGCCTGCTGTTCGCTCACCCGTCTACGGTACTCGATTGCCAAACCGGCCGCGCGGAGAGGGACCGCGCGACCAGTAAGCCGGGTGCGGGCTGGCCCCTGGCTTCCCTTCCGCCCGCGCTTCCGCCCGCGCCGCGCCCGGTACCATGGACCGCATGACTCGACGGATTCTGCTCGTGAACGGCCCCAATCTCAACCTCCTGGGCACTCGCGAGCCAGAGGTGTACGGCATCGAAACGCTCGCCGATGTCGAGGCGCTCGCGGCGCGGGTCGCGGGCGAGTTCGGGATCGAGGTGCGTGCGGTGCAGTCGAACCACGAGGGGGAACTCATCGACGCCGTTCACGCGGCGCGCGAGGACTGCGACGCGATCGTGATCAACCCGGGTGCGTTCACCCACACGTCGATCGCGCTCCGCGACGCACTCAGCGGGGTAGCGCTGCCGGTCGCCGAGGTGCACATCTCCAATGTGCACGCGCGCGAGGAGTTTCGGCACCACTCCTACATTTCCGGCATTGCCGCCTGCGCGATCGTGGGCTGCGGTGTGCAGGGCTACGAGTTCGCGGTGCGCCGCCTCGCCGCGCTGCTCGCGGGCCGTGAGCCCACGGCGGCGAGCGCAGCAGCTCACGCCTGAGACCCACTACGGCACCGTCACAAACACGTCGAACAGATGCGGGTTGTGGGCGTGAACCAGAACCGCGAACACCACCGCGTCGAACAGCAGGTGCACCGTGACGACGTAGGCGAGCGAGTGGGTGCGCAGAAAGATGTATCCCTGCATGAGAGCGAACGGGATCGTGAGCAGCGGCCCCCACGCGCGGTAGCCGAGTTCCCACAGGAATGACACGAACACCACAGCCTGCAGCAGGTTGGCGGCCCAGGCGGGAAAGTGCCGCAGCAGCACCGCGAACACGGTGCAGATGAAGAACAGCTCGTCCCAGATGCCAACCGCGCCGACGCCGACGAAGAGTCGGGCGATCAGCGCGGGGGTGTCGACGTCGGGCCAGTTGTTGTAGACGCCGGAGCTGATGAAGTACCAGGGCAGAATCAGCCACGCGAGCAGCAGCACCGCAACGAGCCAGGTCCAGTGGAACAGCCCCCAGCGCATGCCCGTGCGCCACGGGAAGGCCGTGGCGCGATCCCGATACACGAACCGCGAGAGTGCGTAGGGCGCGGCCACCGCGCACCCGAGCGCGAGGGTGAAGCGCACCATGCTCCAGTTGTCGAGTTCGGCGGCGAGCGGGATGAGCCGGATGATGCCGAGACCCACCGCGATGAGTGAGAGGTCGCGCATGAGCGAGGGCGGGCGGGCGACGGTGGATCGCCGTGCTCCCCAGAGCCGCCGCTCGTCGGCGGAGAGAGGCACCGAGCACGCGCTGCCGCAACCGCCGCGATCGGAGTAGGCGGCAGCGGCGAGCCCGAGCACCAGCAGCGCGGCTCCCGCGATCACGTCGTCGAACACGAAGAACGCGGGCGCGGCGAGCACCGTCAGCACCGCGGCGATGACGGGCCACGGTTTCAGGCTGAGCTTCGGGCTTGAGGGGATTGCGTCCACGATTCAAGGGTAGCCACGACCACCGACGCTGTTCGATCGTTTGCCGCCAGCCGCTCCGACTTCACGGGGTCAGATAGCAGTCTCAGATCCGCCGTACGGTTGCGCGATCACGCAGCTTTTACCGGCCGAACCACTCGCGGCCCAGTCGCCGCAATGCCGAACACCCCAGCTGCCAGCAGCAGGCCACCGGCCCACCAGAACCCGATGAAGAGCAAACCCGGGTCGTACGCGACGAACAGCATTGCCGCGGCACCGAGAGCACCCGTGACCCAATAGGCGACGCGCACGCCACAGGCATACAGCACGGCGAGCACCAGGAAGCCCATCAAGATGACCGCTCCCGTCCAGGCCACCGAAACCGATTCGCTGACGAGCAGTTGAATGATCATCAGCACCGGCAAGCTGACCAGTACACCTCCGAGGATGCGCCAGAAGATCCGACGCGACAGCTCAAAGCCGTGCTGCACCAGCCAAGGCACCACCACCGCGAGCCACATCATCCCGACCAGCGGCGGAAAGAACATCCCGCGATCGTCGAGGGTGAACATCCTGGTGATCTCAAACACCGTCACGACGATGGCTCCGGTTATCGCTGCCGGCACGCGCATGCGCCACGGCAGCAGCAGAGGCAGCAGGGTGAATATCACCGGAACCGCAGCCACCACCACGCTCGTAATGATCGCTTCCCAGGGCCACTGCTCGTCCCAGATGCCGAAGAACGGACGCCCGTAGAGGAGGGACGCAGACACTGCGGTGAGCACTCCGAGTCCGAACGCGGTCCAACCCAGCACCGCGAAGGAGCGTCGGGCGCGCGCACGCCGCTCCTCAGCGTTTGCGACCGCTTCGGCCTCGTCGGCTGCCGCTTGCAGGGCGGCGATCCGATCAATGCCGAGTTCGGCTCTGAACTGGGCCGCAACACCGTCAACCGGTCCCAGTCCGGTCAACGCTTCGTCTTCGCTTCTGCCCGCATCAATGGAATCCGCCAGGTGGGCGCGCACATCTTCGAGAATCGAAACGCGAGTCGATTCGGGCACACCCTCAAGATGCACTTCCAGTTCGGCGAGGTAGCTCTCGGTACTCATTGGTTCTCCTGCCTTTCCGGTGCAGTACTTCGTAGTGCGGTGCTCTGTAGTGCGCTGCTTGGTAGCGCAGTGCTGCCCTCGCGCGCAGTCTGATCGAGCGGGATCGCACCATCTGCAGTGTCGTCGGGAGAGATCAGCTCTGCTGCCGACCGGTCAGGTGCAACTTCGATGAGTGCGCCGACCTCGCCCGCGAGTTCTTCCCAGATGCCCGCGAACAGCCCGAGCAGCGAGCGTCCGTGAGCGGTAATTCTGTAGTAGCGGCGGGCGCGGCCGGTCTCAGGCAGATCCCACCTGGTTTCAACCGCCCCCGCCTCGCGCATGCGGGCAAGAAGCGGGTAGAGGCTCCCCTCGCTCGCGCTGAGGGATCGTTGCATCAACTCGTTCGCCAGCTCGAGTCCGTACATATCGCGCCGCGCAAGCAGTGCGAGCACGCAGTACTCGAGCACACCCTTGCGTATGTTCGTCGCAATCCGCTCGTGCACCTGCGCATCATCCTGCTCCATGACAACAGCATACCTTGTATAACAAGCATTGTGTCACAAGTATTGCAAGGCTCACACCTTCCGTCTGTCGCGCTATCTGTCGCGCAGGCCCCCACCCGCACTCGATCAGAAATCGAGAAGTCGTTGTCGGTGGTCCGTACTACCCTTTCAGCATGGCTTCCTCCCCCGAGACACACTCCCCAGAGACCTCGCGCCCTGAGTACTCCGCAGGCGCGATGCATCCCGCCGACAGGCACGACCGCATCCGGGTTGAGGGCGCGCGCGAACACAACCTGAAGAACGTGAGCGTCGAGCTCCCGAAGCGACGCCTTACGGCGTTCACCGGTGTCTCGGGCTCGGGCAAGAGCTCTCTCGTGTTCTCCACGATCGCGGCAGAATCGCAGCGTCTCATCAACGAGACCTACAGCACCTTCGTGCAGGGGTTCATGCCGTCGCTCGCGCGACCGGACGTGGATCTGCTCGAGGGCCTCACCACCGTCATCACGGTAGATCAGAAGCGCATGGGAGCCGATCCGCGATCGACGGTCGGCACTGCGACCGACACGCACGCGATGCTGCGCATCCTGTTCTCACGGCTCGGCACCCCGCACATCGGGTCTGCCAAGGCGTTCTCGTTCAACGTGGCCTCCATTTCGGGTGCCGGTGCCGTCACCATCGAAAAGGGTGGCAAGAAGGTCAAAGAGCGTCGCAGCTTCCAGATCATCGGCGGTGCCTGCCCACGCTGCGAGGGTCGCGGCCAGGTGAGCGACTTCGATCTCACCGCGCTCTACGACGATTCCAAGAGCCTGAGCGAGGGCGCTCTCACCATCCCCGGCTACAGCATGGACGGGTGGTACGGCCGCATCTACCGCGGGTGCGGCTACTTCGACCCGGAGAAGCCGATCCGCGACTACACCGAGCAAGAGCTCGACGATCTGCTGTATCGCGAGGTCACCAAGATCAAGGTCGAGGGCGTCAACGTCAGCTACGAGGGGCTGATCCCGCGCATCCAGAAGTCGTTCCTGTCAAAAGACCGCGAGGCCATGCAGCCGCATATCCGCGCCTTCGTCGACCGCGCGATCACCTTCACCGACTGCCCCGACTGCGGGGGAACGAGGCTCACCGAGCTCGCGCGCTCGTCCAAGATCAAGGGGGTCAGCATCGCCGACGTGTGCAAGATGCAGATCTCCGACCTCGCGGAGTGGGTGCGCGGCATCGAAGACCCGTCGGTGGGGCCGCTCATCGAGAACCTCAGCGGCACCCTCGACTCCTTCGTGCAGATCGGTCTCGGCTACCTGTCGCTCGACAGGCCCGCCGGCACCCTCTCGGGTGGCGAGTCGCAGCGCACGAAGATGATCCGACACCTCGGATCCCCAATCACCGACGCCACCTACGTCTTCGACGAACCCTCGATCGGGCTGCACCCCCACGACATCCAGCGCATGAATCACCTGCTCATCAAGCTGCGCGACAAGGGAAACACCGTGCTGGTCGTCGAGCACAAACCCGAAATGATCTCGATCGCCGACCACGTCGTCGACCTCGGGCCGCGGGCTGGCACCGACGGCGGAGAGATCTGCTTCGAGGGCACGGTCGGCGGGCTGCGCGAATCGGGCACGCTCACGGGTCGGCACCTCGACGACCGCGCCTCGCTGAAGGAGTCCGTGCGCCAGCCGGCAGGCGTCATCGAGGTGCGCGGTGCCGACCTCCACAACCTGCGGCAGGTCGACGTCGACGTGCCGCTCGGGGTGCTGTGCGCGGTAACGGGAGTCGCGGGGTCGGGCAAGAGCTCGCTCATTCACGGCTACGTTTCGGGGCGAGAGGGTGTCGTGGCGGTGGATCAGGGCGCGATCAAGGGATCGCGCCGATCCAACCCCGCCACCTACACCGGCCTTCTCGACCCGGTGCGCACGGCATTCGCCAAGAAGAGCGGCATGAAACCGGCGCTGTTCAGCGCCAACTCAGAGGGGGCCTGCCCGGCCTGCAAGGGTGCCGGCGTGATCTACACCGACCTGGTAATGATGGCGGGAGTCGCGGTGCCGTGCGACGAGTGCGAGGGGCGGCGGTTCGCGCCCGAGGTTCTCGAATACACGCTCGGCGGCAAGAACATCGCCCAGGTGCTCGACCTGTCGATGACCGAGGCGCTCGAGTTCTTCGCGCAGGCCGAATCGAAGGTGCCCAGGGCCGTGAAGATTCTGGATCACCTCGTCGCCGTCGGCATCGGCTACATCAAGCTCGGCCAGCCCCTCTCGACGCTGTCGGGCGGTGAGCGGCAGCGTCTGAAACTGGCGATCCACATGATCGAAGACGCTGAGATCTACGTGCTCGACGAACCGACGACCGGCCTGCACCTCGCCGACGTGGAGCAGTTGCTCGGTGTGCTCGACCGCCTGGTCGACACGGGCAAGAGCGTGATCGTGATCGAGCACCACCAGGCCGTCATGGCGCACGCCGACTGGATCATCGACATCGGGCCGGGCGCGGGTCAGCAGGGCGGCACGGTCGTGTTCGAGGGCACACCGCGCGACCTCATCGCCGACGGCTCGACGCTCACCGGCCAGCACCTCGCCGAATACGTGGGGGCATGATCTCACAGCCATGGAGCAGCACGAAGGCGTGGAGTGGAAGTTCGACCGCAGGCCGATCCGCGCCGTCGGCGTGTTTCAAGACGCGGCGATCGACTATTCCCGCTGGCCTGCGACGATCCCCTCGATTCGCCAGTTCCTCGAGACGGCGCAGGAGGGCGGCCCCTTCGGCGGGTGGGAGTTCAGGGCGGGTGTGACGTTTCTCGTCGGCGAGAACGGCTCGGGCAAGTCAACGCTCCTCGAAGGCATCGCCGAGGCTGTAGAGCTGCCCGCCGAGGGCGGCACCCACAACGGCGGCGCTCGAACGCGCCGCACCGAGTCGCCTCTCGGCGAGTGGCTCAAGATCGTCAAGGGCCCGATGGCCGCGAAGGGCGGCTTCTTTCTGCGCGCAGAGACCATGCACCAGTACTTTTCGTGGCTCGAAGACGGTCTCGACTGGAGCCCGGACCACCCCGACGCCCAACTGCACCGACTCAGCCACGGCGAGTCGTTCAACGACCTGCTCGACCGCAAGATCGACCACCAGCAATACCAAATCGGGCTGGCACTACTCGACGAACCCGAAGCCGCACTCTCGTTCAACTCAATGCTGCGCTGGCTCGCCGCGCTCGACAGAATGCGCGCACGCGGTACACAGGTCATCTGCGCCACCCACTCCCCCATCCTCGCTTCCCTGCCCGGCGCAACCATCCTCGAACTCGGAGAGTGGGGCATTCGTCGCAGCGAGTGGGAAGACCTCGAACTGGTGCAGCACCATCGCAGCTACCTGCAGTCACCGGAGCGATACCTGCGCTACCTCCTCGACGACTGAGCAGCTTCGATCATCGAGTGGAGGTCGACTCCGGGCGATCCGAGCTTTCCCACGCGGAGTTCATGGCGAGGCTGCGCAACCGGATTCGTGGCTGAACACAAGCCGTCGAACGCCAGCTGCTCAGCCCTGCAGGTTCGCGCTTCTGGTCGCCTGAGCCTTTGCGGCGGCCTCCGCGCGGCGCATGTGGGCGCGCTTGCGCGCTCCCAGCACCCACAGCACGATGCCGACGATCAGCACGACGAAGCCGAGCGCGCCGCCGAAGAACGTGAGGAAGATGCCGCCGATGCCGCTCATCAGACCCACCGCGGAAGCGGGCGGGGCGACCGTCACGCCCGACTGGTCGCAGGTGATCGCATAGGTGCCAGACTCAGGGAACACCACCGACTGGAAGGAGATGCGCGACCTCGCCCCGATGGTGACGGAACTTCGGGTAGAGGCTCCGTGCTTCACCGGCGCAGGTCCATCGATGTCGCAGTTCGGAATCGTTCCAACGTAGACGCCATTGGCACCGTTGGTGTAGAGTTGCATCTCCTGACCCGCGTCGAAGTAGTGCTCCAGAGTGTTGCCGGAGTCGCCGACGTCGATCTCGCTGTCGCTGAACATGACCATGGGCCGAAGCCCGTTCACCGCCATGAAGACACCGCCGAGCACGCACCCGACGATGATCGCTGCACCGACAATCGCGATCCATATGCCAGCAACCTTCATGTGCCCAGCCTAAGCGATCGCGCGTACAGGTCGCACCTGCCGGTGTCCCGCGCCGGGATATGCGAAGCAGCTTCCGGTGCGGGACACTAGGTCGCCTACAGGTCGTTGAGTGCCCGGATCAAGTTGTGCAGTCGCCCCACCGCGCGAGGGTTCGGGATCAGGGTCACCCGCGGCAGTTCGAGACGATCGCGATCGGACACCTCCGGGGGCAGGGGTTCCGTCCGTTCGATCTGCCCGTCGGCGAGCAGGTGGGCGAAACGCTCATTGAGTTTCGCAAGCTCTTCGTCGCTCGGTGCGCTCCGCAGTCGCAGCACGAGTCTGTCTCCCGCGCTGCGTCCCGCGGACGGGGTTGCGGCGGTGCCGGGCGACGGGTCGAGCACTTCCTCCTCACCGCGATTCGGTATCCACCGCAGCGAGTCGTAGTTGCTCCAGAACGCCTCGATCTCGGCGACGGCTTCTTCGACCGAGTCGGTGATGAGCACTCGGTCGAGGTCATCGGCCGAGATCATTCCGTAGTCGGTGAGATCCTCGCGAACGAAACGTTCGAAACCCCGCCAGAAACTACCGCCCGGGCGATCCAGCAGCACGATGGGCACCGGCACCATCTTGCCGGTCTGCTGCAGAGTCAACAGCTCGAACGTCTCGTCGAGTGTGCCGAAACCACCGGGAAGACACACGAAACCGCTCGACTCCTTCACCAGCATGAGCTTGCGGGTGAAGAAGTATTTCATGGCGACGTGGTTGCCGTCCTGGTTGATCATGTCGTTCGGCTTCTCCTCGAAGGGCAGCCGAATCGAGACCCCGAGCGACATCTCCGGGCCGGCCCCGGTGGCGGCGGCCTCCATGATGCCGGGCCCGGCTCCCGTCACCACCATCCACCCCTGTTCCGAGAGCCCGCGCGCGATGGCCTCGGCCTGCGTCCAGAGCGGGTCGTCGGCGAGCGTGCGCGCCGATCCGAAGATCGTCACCTTCGGCGTGTCTTCGTGCCCCGCGAAGAGCTGGAAGGCCCGGCGCATCTCGGTGAGCGCCGCGGAGGAGAGCTTCAGGTTCGCCCGGCCCGTCTTATCCTGCCCCAGGCCGAGGCTCGTTTCGACGAGCTGGGCGACGAGCTTGCGGTGCTTGCGCACGCCGCTCTGCCGCAGCAGTTCGCTGATTGCGTCATCGGGTGTCGTGTCCATGTTTCAAGCCTAGAGAACCAGCGTCAATTTTCTCCGGCAGAGCGTAAATGACGGTTGAACGGGGCCTGAACGCGCGCGGAACGTTCTGGATCGGAGCCGAGACCCGGACCCCGATCGGGATCGGGACCCTAAACGGCGACCACCTCGGGAGCGCCGACTCCCGCCTCGTGCCCCATCTCGGCCGCGATACGATTCGCCTCGTAGATGAGGGTCTCGACGATCTCGCTCTCGGGCACGGTCTTGATGACCTCGCCCTTCACGAAGATCTGCCCCTTGCCGTTGCCCGAGGCCACCCCGAGGTCGGCTTCGCGCGCCTCGCCCGGGCCGTTGACGATGCAGCCCATGACGGCGACGCGCAGGGGCACGGTCATGCCCTCGAGCCCCTCGGTGACCTGTTCGGCCAGCGTGTAGACGTCGACCTGGGCGCGGCCGCAGGAGGGGCAGGAGACGATCTCGAGACGCCGCTCGCGCAGGTTGAGCGACTGCAGAATCTGCATGCCGACCTTGATCTCCTCGACGGGCGGGGCCGAGAGCGAGACGCGGATGGTGTCGCCGATGCCCTCGGAGAGCAGGATGCCGAAGGCGGTCGCGCTCTTGATGGTGCCCTGGAAGGCCGGCCCGGCCTCGGTGACGCCGAGGTGCAGCGGCCAGTCGCCGCGCTCGGCGAGCATGCGGTAGGCCTTCACCATGACGATCGGGTCGTTGTGTTTGACGGAGATCTTGAAGTCGTGGAAACCGTGCTCCTCGAAGAGCGACGCCTCCCACACGGCGCTCTCGACGAGCGCCTCCGGGGTGGCCTTGCCGTACTTCTCGAGCAGCCGCTTGTCGAGGGATCCCGCGTTCACGCCGATGCGGATCGAGACGTCGGCGGCCGCCGCGCGCCGGGCGATCTCGGCCACCTGGTCGTCGAACTTGCGGATGTTGCCCGGGTTCACGCGCACCGCGGCGCAGCCCGCGTCGATGGCGGCGAACACGTAGTTCGGCTGGAAGTGGATGTCGGCGATCACCGGGATCTGGCTCTTCATCGCGATGAT
>JBKEBN010000040.1:0-14043 GCA_047973175.1 Leucobacter sp. | reverse complement strand
CATGCTCGTCCCCGACGCCAGAGACGAGGTGAGCACCGACCCCGTCCTCGAACTCAGCGCTTAACCGACACCAACAACAGAAGGATCACCGACCGCTACACCACTCCACGGGGCTTGACCTGATACTCTCTCGGTGGGGGCGCGAGGGTCTGCCTTGGATTCTTGACGAATCTGGCGCAGATTCTTTCGAGAGTCGGTACTGATTCGGGAATCAGTTGAGGGAGATGAACGTCGACTTGGGTACCCCCGCACTGCGTTTTTCCGCGCTCGACCGCGAACGTTTGAGGCTGCCGAGGCGTCCCGATGGCATGCCCACGCCGCTGACACTGTTGTTCGCGCCGGCCGGTATGGGAAAGACGGTGCTCGCCGTGCAGTGGGTGCGCGGCACAGCCCTCGATGATTTCGATGTGCGCTGGGTGAACGCGCCGAGTAGTGACGATCCGGCCCTGTTCTGGGATCTCTGCAAAGAAGCCTTCGATCCCGCGACGGCGAAGCGCGCTGCGGCTGGAGCGAAAGAGTCGGTGGAGCGCGCGGTGGCGCAGCTGCGGCAGCCGACGATGCTGATCATCGACGACTACCAGCACATATCGAGTTCTCAGCTCGACCTCGATCTCGCGGCGCTGCTCGGGCTGAGCGAGCATCTGTACCTGCTGGTGATCTCGCGACGTTTCGTGACGCTCGACGGCCCCCTCGTGACGAGCCAGACCCCGGTCACTCAGCTGCGCGCCTCCGACCTCGCCTTCACCGGCAGAGAGACTTTCGCCCTCGCCAGCATGTACGGGGTCGATGATGAAGCGCGCGTCGAACGACTGCACACGGCCACTCGCGGCTGGCCGATCGCCGTTCGGGCGCTGATGCAGTGGATCGCGTCGGGCGGAGCCCTGCACCAGCTTGACGGACAGATCGCTCGCTTCGTCGTGCAGCACACCGAGAACGTCGCCTCGCGCGAGGGGTGGCGCGCGCTGTTGATCGCCGTGCTGTGCGACCGGATCAGCATCGATCTGCTCGGCGAAGAGCTGGGCATAGACCACGGCGCTGTCGAGCGCCTGGTGCGCGAACTGCGGGAACTGGGTCTGATCGACCAGAGCTGGCAAGCCGACACGGTTCGAATTTCGGCGCATCCCGGAGTGAGTCGCACGCTGAGCACCAACGCGGTTCAGGAGTTCGGTGTGGAACAGGCGCGCACGCTGCAGCGCCGCCACGCGCGCAATCTCAGCCAGGTCGATCCCTGCGCATCCGCACTGCTGCTGCTTCGGATCAGAGACCTCGAGGGCGCGTCGCGGGTGGTGGCGCGCAACTTTCTCGACGTGGTCAATGAGGAGGGAGGGCTGCTGGGCGCGCTGCGGCAGATCCCGCTCGACGACATGAATCAGTACGTCGTGCTGCTGGGCGCGCGACTGCTGCTGGAGATGTCGGTGCTCTCGACGCCGCGCGAAGAACTGAAGATGATGCACCAGAGACTGCGACACTACGCGCGTCAGGATCTGAAGCACGTGGACGGGGAGTTGCGCATCACCTCCCTCGCGCTGCTCATCGCCGTCGAACGCATGCGGGGCAACGGGGCCGAGGCGTTGCGTCTGGCCAGGGATCTCGAGCAGCGGCTCGCCCAGGAGTCGGAGTACACGGCCGTGCTGCTGCGTCGTTCGCTCTCGATCATCAACGCGATCATCGCTTTCACCGGCGTTCTCACGGGCGACTTCGGCCTTGCCGAGCGCGGTTATCTGCGCGCTTTCCAGAACGCAACCGAGAACGGAAACGTCGCGGAGCAGCTGAGAAGTTGGAACGGGCTCGCGTTCGTCTCCGTGCTGAGCGGCAATATGGTCAGAGGCCGGGAGTACCTCGGGCTTGTGCGGGAGTGCCAGCGGCGCAGCGGCCTGCGCGGTCCCCACCAGAGCTGGCTGAACGGTGCCGCAGCTGGAATGCTCGTGAGCTTCGAGGCAGGCGACGTCGAAAGGGTGCGCGCGAATCTGGCTGAGATCTCGCCGCTCATCGTTCGATCCGAGCAGTGGCCCATTCTCACGATGGTCGAGGTCATGGTGACGCGCAGGGACAGCGGCAACGAGGAGGCTGTGAAGCTGATCCGGAGGCGAACCGCGGAGGCGGAGGCCGTTTTCGGATCTCTCCCGTTCTTGAGTGGCTTCCTTCTGAGCCTCGTGGCAGACTTCACGGCCCTGGGCGGCAACTACGTTCGCGCCGAAGAACTCCTGAGAGAACTGCCCGACACCCACCCCTTCGTCGCGATTTCGACCGCGCGGCTCAAGATGCTGAACGGAGACCTCAACGGGTCTGCGGCGATTATCGCTGCCGCACTGGACGCGCGGCCCCCTCAGCGACTGCGAGTGGATCTCGAGCTGATAGGCGCGGTGACGAAGTACCTGGCCGGATCGCACGAGGCCGCCATCGATTTGTTCTTGTCGGCCGCAGAGCTGATGCAGGAGCAGGGGCTGTGGTACCCGATGACGATGGTGCCGTACAACGAGCTGCTGGCGATCGCGAAGCGCGCGGCTCGAGAGGGCGGGCCCGACCTGGTGGCCAGGATCGAGGCGTTCCCCGACACCGAGCGCTGCGTGCGCTTCGAGGTGCTGAGCCCCGCAGAGCTGAGAACCCTCGAGGAGGTCGCTCAGGGTGGAACGGTGGGGGAGATCGCCGAGCGCCTGTTCATCACCCAGAACACCGTGAAGTTCCACCTGCGCGCCATCTATCGCAAACTGCGGGTCGCGCGCCGCAAGGACGCCGTCAAACAGGCGCAGCAGATCGGGCTCATCTAGATCGGGCTCATCTGGCTGACCGCGCGAGAACCTGTGTGCCGCGCGAGACCCCATGAGTGGCACGAGCGCCCGTGAGCGGCGCGAGTGCCCATGAGTGGCACGAGTACCCGCGTGCGGTACGAGTGCCCGTGAGCGGCACGAGCACCCAGCTGCGGAACTGTTCCGGGCGCGTACTCTCGTGCCACTCACGGGTCTTGGTGACGGCCGGTGTCGTGGGGCCGGGGCCAGCGGGGCCGGCGGGGCTGGGAGGGTGCGGCGGGCCGGGCGGCGTGTGGCTAGCGGGGCTATTCGCGGATCGGTGCGACCGGGGGCTCGATGACCGGGAAGACGCGATCCTCGTCCCAGGGCACCGCCCACCCCAGCTCGTCGAAGAGCGACGAGAGCAGCATGCTGGTGAAGCCCCACACCAGGTGCTCGCCGAACTGTTCGCCCAGCAGAAACGCCGGGCCGCGGTAGGTGTGCCGAGCGCGCTTCAGCACCGAGGTGCCGCGGGCTGCGGGATCGAGCAGCTCGGCGACGGGGATCCGAAACACCTCGACCGACTCGGCGTGATCAGCGGCGACCTTGCTCGGCAGTCGCCACCAGCCGACCACGGGTGTCACCAGGTTGTTGCTCACCGGGATCAGCACCTCCGGGAGCGAGCCGAGCACCTCGACTCCGGCGGGGTCGAGGCCCGTTTCTTCGGCGGCCTCGCGCAACGCGGTGCGCGAGGGGTCGCCACCGTCTTGCGGTTCCGCGCCGCCGCCCGGAAAGGCGATCTGTCCGGCGTGGGTGCGCATACCGTCGGCGCGCCTGGTGAGCAGCACGTCGAGTTCGGGCGGCACGGTGCTCACGGTCTCGGTGAGGCCCGCGGCGGGGGTGCGATCGAGCGCGCCGAACAGGATCAGCACCGCCGAGCGACGCAGTGGCCGATCCACCAGCTCGCCCTGCGGTCGATACCAGGGGTCGACGCCCCTCAGCATCAGTTCGCGCAGGCCGCGTGCGGTCTCATCGACGGAGCGTCTCGTCACCCCTCGGGTCACCCCTCGAGCAGCAGATCCGAGATGCCCTCCGGCACACGCTGCGAGCGGGCCCACGGCTCGCGATCACGTCGCGCGACGCGCTTGCGCTGCTGCGATTCTGCCGTGCGCACCGCGGTGAGCACGGCGATGGCAGCGGCGCGTTCCTCGTCGCTGACCCGTCGCGTGACGAACGTGATGTCTTCGCCGTGAACGACGTCGTCGTGCTCGCCGATCGCGTCGCGCTTCGCGGCGTCGCGGGCGGCGGCGTCGGGCGGCAGCTGCGGGTCGGCTGTTTGGGTCGCCTCAGGATCGGCTGCATCGGCAGCGTCGGTCTGTTCGAGATCGGTTGCGTCGGTCTGTGCGGGATCTGCCTCTGCGCCTGACTCAGCGACGGCCGACTCGGCCTCCGCCGATTCCGTGTCTGCCGCTCTGGTTTCCGGTGCCTCATCGACCGGTTCGGCCGCGTGCCTGCCGCGGCGGCGCGGCGCGGAAGTGGCTGCCGCAGCCACCCCCGACGTAGCCGACTCGATGTCCGCGGCTGCGGCCTTGTTCGGCTCTGTTTCGCCCGATACGGTGTCGTTCATCTGCGTGCCCTCCGCTCCTACAGCGGGATGTTGCCGTGCTTCTTGGCGGGCAACTCGTCGCGTTTGCCGCGCAGGCCGCGCAGCGCCTTGATCACTGCGAGCCGGGTGCCGGCGGGCTCGAGCACGTTGTCGATCTCGCCGCGCTCGGCCGCGAGGAACGGGCTCGTCACCTCGGCGGCGTACTTCGCGGTGAGTTCTGCGCGCAGCGCCTCGACGTCGTCGCCGCGCTCGGCCGCCGCCTTGAGCTCCTTGCGGTACAGAATGTTGACGGCACCCGCGCCGCCCATCACCGCGATCTCGGCCGTGGGCCAGGCGATGTTGAAGTCGGCCCCCATCTGCTTCGACCCCATCACGATGTATGCGCCGCCGTAGGCCTTGCGCGTGATGATGGTGACGAGCGGCACGGTGGCCTCGGCGTAGGCGTAGAGCAGCTTCGCACCGCGGCGGATGACGCCCTGGAACTCCTGGTCGGTGCCGGGCAGGTAGCCCGGCACGTCGACGAGCGTGAGGATGGGGATGGAGAAGGCGTCGCAGAAGCGCACGAAGCGCGCGGCCTTCTCGCTGGCGTCGATGTTGAGCGTGCCCGCCATCTGCGCGGGCTGGTTGGCGACGATGCCGACGGTGCGGCCCTCGACGCGACCGAAGCCGACGAGCATGTTGGGGGCGAACAGCGCGTGCACCTCGAGGAAGTCGCCGCTGTCGAGGATGGCCTCGATGATGCCCTTCATGTCGTAGGGCTGATTGGGGCTGTCGGGGATGATCGCGTTGAGCCTGCGATCGGCCGTGGTGATCTCGAGCGCGGTGTCGCTGTCGAAGACGGGGGCCTCTGCGAGGTTGTTGTCGGGGAGGTAGCTGACGAGCGTGCGCGCGTAGTCGAGCGCGTCGAGTTCGTCGCTGGCCAGGTAGTGCGAGACGCCGCTGGTCTTGTTGTGCGTGAGCGCGCCGCCGAGTTCTTCGAAGCCGACGTCTTCGCCAGTGACGGTCTTGATGACGTCGGGGCCGGTGACGAACATGTGGCTGGTCTTGTCGACCATGATGACGAAGTCGGTGAGTGCGGGGGAGTAGACCGCGCCGCCGGCCGACGGACCCATCACGATGGAGATCTGCGGGATGACCCCCGAGCACTGCGTGTTGAGGCGGAAGATGTTGGCGTACTTGCTCAGCGCCACCACGCCCTCTTGGATGCGGGCACCGCCCGAGTCGAGAATGCCGAGCATCGGCACGCCCGTCTTGAGCGCGAACTCCATGACCTTGACGATCTTCTCGCCTGCGACCTCGCCGAGCGAGCCGCCGAAGGTGGTGAAGTCTTGCGAGAAGACGGCCACCGGACGACCGTGGATTTCGCCGGCACCGGTGACCACGGCGTCGCCGAACGGGCGGTTGTTCTCCATGCCGAAACCGTGGGTGCGGTGCCGCACGTACTTGTCGAACTCGACGAACGAGCCCGGATCGAGCAGCGCGGCGATGCGCTCGCGAGCCGTCATCTTGCCGCGGGGGTGCTGTTTCTCCGCCGCCGCGGCATCGCGGTCGCCCACGGCCTCCTGGTACTTGCGGCGATGGTCGGCGATGCGGCCCGCGGTGGTCGCGAGCGCGCTCTCGGCGGTTGCGGTGGCGTTATCTGCAGTCACGGAAGCCAGCCTAGCGCGGGCCACCGACACTTCGCCTGCGAACCTCTCCAACGGGTTGCGGTTTTCGTGGTCGAAACCCTACGATCCCGAGCTGCTCGTTTCACCCGATACCTTGGACGCATGGAATTGACGCGCACCCGCGAACTGCTGCCGACCGTCATCTGGCGCGAGAGTTCACCCTCGACCAACGCCGAGCTGCGGCAGCTCGCTGCCGCCGATCCCGCGCTGCCGCACGGCACCCTGCTCGCCACCGCCGATCAGACCGCGGGGCGGGGCCGCCTCGACCGCGGCTGGATCACACCGCCCGACTCGGCGATCGCGGCGTCGCTGCTGCTCAGACCGACGGGCCGCGGCGACCTCCCGGTGAGCTGGTTGCCGCTCATCGCGGGATCGGCCGTGACGACTGCGCTGCAGCCGCTGTTCCGGCCCGGTGCGGCTGCCAGCGCCGATGCCACCGCGGGCCACGAGACCAGCGGAGCCAGCGCCGAAGCGAAACGCGTCGGCGTGAAGTGGCCGAACGACGTGCACGTGCGCGACGAGGACGACGCGATCGCGGGGCGTCCCGGCCGCAAGCTGTGCGGGATTCTGTGCGAACTGCTGCCCGACGGCTCGGTGATCGTCGGCACCGGTTTCAACCTGCTGATTCCCGAGTGGGAGCTGCCGACCGAGCGCGCCACCTCGCTGCTCGCGGCCGGAGCCGACGTGAGCGCTGAGGGGCTCGGCGAGGCGCGGTCGCTCGCCGATGCCGCGGGCCGGGATCTGGCCGACCGGGTGCTCGCCGCGTACGCCGCCGAGATGCTGCGGCTGGTCGATCTCGGGGGGCGGGATCGCGGCGCGGTGCAGGCCCGCGCCGCACGCCACTCGCTCACCCTCGGCACCGAGGTGCGCGTGCACCTGCCCGGTGACGAGGTGGTCGACGGGCGCGCCCGCGAGCTGGCCGACGACGGATCGCTCGTCGTCGACCTGCCGACCGGCGGTCGGCTCACGGTGTCGGCGGGCGACGTCGAGCACCTGCGGTAGGCACCCCTACCCCTGCGGCAGGCGCTCGACGTCGGTCGCCTACCGGCTCGCGGGGTGGTCGGTTCCGAGCGCGTCGATGTTCTCGGTGCTCGGGGCCTCCTCCTTGAAGTCCATCTTCGGCGCGGGCCTGCGGAAGCCCTTCGTGGACCAGGCGAGCACGAGCACGCCGAGCACCAGCCAGATGCCGCCGTACATGAAGGTCGCGCCCGAGAGCGAGGTCCACAACCAGCCGGTGAGCAGGAAGCCGATGACCGGCATCAGGCCGTAGCGCAGCCACTCGCCCACGGTCGGAGGCGAGGTGCGCCCGCCCTTCGGGAAGAGGTAGGTGCGGATCACCGAGAGGTTGACCAGCGAGAAGGCCGCGAGGGCACCGAAGCTGATCATGGTCGACACGGTGAGCAGCGGAATCACCAGGCCGAGCAGCGCGAAGCCGGAGACCACGGCGGCCGCGACGATGGGGGTGCCGTACTTCGTCCAGATCCTGGCGAACGGCTTCGGCAGCGCGCCGTCGCGCCCCATCGAGTAGAGGATGCGCGAGACGCTGGTCGAACCGGTGAGGCCGGATCCGAACGCGCCGGCGACGTAGACCGCGACGCCGAAGTTGGCGAACCACTCGCCGCCGACCGACAGCATCGCGCCGACGCCGGCCGCGTCGAGCTCTTCCTCGCTCATCGCACCCCAGTCGGGGGAGTAGGCCATGGCACCGGCCCACGAGACGATGATGAAGATGAGGCCGCCGAGCAGGGTGGCGAGCACGATCGCGCGCGGGATGTCGCGGCGGGCGTTCTTCGCCTCCTCGGAGAGCGTCGAGATCGCGTCGAAGCCGAGGAACGAGAGGGCGAGGATCGCCGCGCCCGCGAAGACCGGGCCGAGCTCGCCCTGGAAGGGCTCGAGCGCGGTCGCCGCGCCCTCCTCGCCACCGGCGCTCTGCAGCGAGAGCACCACGAACATGACGACCATCACGACGGAGACGGTGATGATGATGGCATTGACGCGGTTGATCAGCTTGATGCCGAAGGCGTTCAGCGCGAACACCCCGAACAGCGCGATGAGCATGAACACCTGCCACGGCACCTCGGGG
The DNA here is from genome assembly GCA_047973175.1 of Leucobacter sp. GTDB lineage: Bacteria > Actinomycetota > Actinomycetes > Actinomycetales > Microbacteriaceae > Leucobacter. The sequence continues at coordinate 5,961 of JBKEBN010000040.1, read as the reverse complement.
AAGCGGGACTGCATGTACGTGCCGATGACCATGAAGTTGATCATCGGGATGAACAGGTAGTCGAGCAGCATCGCCCAGCCGGTGAGAAAGCCGACCGCGCCGCCGAACGACTGCTGCGTGTAGGTGTAGGCCGATCCCGCGACGGGATACTTGCGCACCATGGCCGCGTAGCTCAGCGCCGTGAAGATCATGGCGACCGCGGCGGCGATGTACGAGGCCGGCAGGTGACCGTCAGACGCCAGGTTCGCGAAGCCGTAGGTGGTGAAGACCGTGATGGCGGTCATGTAGGTGAGCCCGAAGAGGGTCAGGCCTATAAGCCCGAGTGTTCGCTTGAGGTGCGGCTCTGTCGTCTCGGTCGCGGTCACGCTGTCTCCTCTGAGCCCGGACTCACCAGGCCGCTCGGGCATGCCCGTGAGACGACCAATGTGAACTAAAAAACAAGGCTCTCTTGAACCTTGTGCCCAGAGAATAATGCGGCCATGATGCATGATGCAAGCATTTTGTTCGAGCCCGGCCCGACGAAATCACTGCGAAATCAACGCGACATCGCGCGGTAACCGGCGAGAGGAAAGTCATGGCGAACGGCGGAGGCGGTCTCGCCATTACAGGGGTGAGGCTGCGCAGCAACACCGAGGAGCATCGCGAGGCCACCGCGATCCTGGTCAGCGACGGTCGCATCGCACTCATCGGCGGCGACGACGAGGTGCGCGCTGCGGCCGAGGCCGCGGGCGCGCCGATCCACCACCTGCCCGGTGCCACCGTCACACCGGGCCTCTTCGACTCCCACACGCACCCGCTGTGGGCCGCCGAGGTCACGGCGGGCATCGACCTCGGCGGGCTCGGCACGCTCGATGAGATTCGCGCGGCGCTCGCCGCTGAACACGCGCGCCTGCCCGAGGGTGCCTGGCTGCGCGGCTGGAACCTCGAATACGAGCCGTTCGAGCACACTGGGCTGCTCGGATCCCTCATCGAAGACGCCGCGCCCGGTCGCCCGGTCGCCCTCATCTGCTACGACCTGCATACCGGCCTGGGCACGGCCCCCGCGCTCGCCGCGGCCGGCATCGACGGGGCCCGCGAGTTCGGTGACGCGAGCGAGATCGTCGTCGACGCAGAGGGCCGCCCGACCGGCGAACTGCGCGAACCCACCGCCTACCAGCTGCTCTTCGACGCGGCTCCGAGCCCGTCGCACGACGAGCAGCGCGACGCACTGCGCGACATGTTCAGGCGGCTCGCGGCCGCGGGGCTCACGGGCGGCGCGATCATGGACGGCAACGACCGCACGGTCGAACTGCTCGCCGAGCTCGAGGTGCGAGGGGAGCTGGATCATCGCGTCACCGTGCATCACTGGCACGCCGTCGGCGACACCGACGCCGACGTGGAGCGGGTCATCGCGCAGCGAGAACGGCGCGGGCGACTGTGGCAGACGGGCGCGATCAAGCTGTTCAGCGACGGCGTGATCGACACCGGAACCGCGTGGCTGCACAGCCTCGACACGCGCGGTGACGGGGGAACGCCTTTCTGGCCCTCGTGGGAGCGCTACGGCGAGGTCGTGCGCGCCTACCACGACGCGGGCATGGTCATCGCGACGCACGCCGTCGGCGACCTCGCGGTGAGCCGTGTGCTCGACGTCTACGAGACGCTGCCCGAGCGGGAGGGGCTGCCCTTCCACTCGATCGAACACCTCGAGGTGCTCTCGGACGAAGATCTCGACCGCCTGGCCGCGTTCGCGCGGCGGGGCGGCGCGGGGTTTGGCGCTAGCACGGGTGCCGGGTCGGGGGCCGGTGCGGGATCGCGCCTCACTGCTTCGATGCAGCCGCTGCACATGCAGTGGCGAGCCGCAGACGAGAGCGACAACTGGGCCGCGCGACTCGGGGACCGCGCGTCGACCGGGTATCGGGTGCGCAGCGTGCTCGACACCGGAACGCGAGTGGTGCTCGGCTCGGACTGGCCCGTCGCGCAGTACGATCCGCGCCTCGGCATGGCGTGGGCTCGTGCCAGGCACACCCCCGGAGAGGCTGCCGCGCACGTGTTCGAGCCCGAGCAGCGGCTCACGGGCGAGGAGACGCTGCTCGCCTACACGCTGTGGCCGGCGCAGGCGCGCGGGCACAGCGACCGCGGAGTGCTGGCGGTAGGAGCCGTCGGCGACCTGACAGTGTGGGCGGCCGATCCCGTCGAGGCCTCGCCCGACGAGCTGCCGGAGCTGCCCGTCGTGCTCACCGTGGTGGACGGGCGGGTGGCGTTCAGCGGAAGATGATGGTGCGATCCCCGTCGGCGAGCACGCGGTTCTCGGCGAACCAGCCGACCGCGTGGCGCAGGGTGCGCGCCTCGACGTCCTGCCCGAGCTGCGTCAGTTCGCGCGTCGAATAGGAGTGGTCGACCCGCACGGTGTCCTGCTCGATGATGGGCCCCTCGTCGAGGTCGGTGGTGACGAAGTGAGCGGTCGCACCGATGAGCTTCACGCCGCGCTGGTGCGCCTGCTTGTAGGGGTTCGCGCCCTTGAAACCGGGCAGGAAGGAGTGGTGGATGTTGATCGCCTTGCCCGCCAGCGCCTCGCACAGCTCCGGTGAGAGGATCTGCATGTAGCGAGCGAGCACGACGAGCTCGATGTCGAGCTGATCGACGGCCTCGAGCACGCGCGCCTCGAACGCCCTCTTGTCGTCGGCGCTCGCGATGGCGCGGTGCTCGAAGGGCACGCCGTAGAACTCGGCGATGTCGCGCACCGTCTCGTGATTGGAGAGGATGAGCGGCACCTCCACGGCCAACTGCCCCGAGCGGCGGCGGTAGAGCAGGTCATTGACGCAGTGCGTCGCGGTGGAGGCGAGAATCAGCGTGCGCACGGGGCGACCGACGACGTCGAGGTGCCAGCGCATGTTGTAGCGCTCGGTGATGGGGGCGAGGGTCTGCTCGAAGCGCTCGGCGAAGGTCGCCTCCTGCGCGACGGCCGACACCTGCACGCGCATGAAGAAGCGCCCGCTGTCGGCGCTCGCGAACTGCTGGCTCTCTTCGATGTTGCCGCCGGCTGCGACGACCGCCCCGCTGATCGCGTGCACGATGCCGGGTCCGTCGACGCAGCTGAGGGTGAGCACCCACTGGTTCTCGGAGGCGTCTGAGGTGGCGGCGGTCGCGATCGTGTTCACGGTGTACAAGGGTAGTGGATCGGAGATGCCCCACCCCCAGCATTCACTTGCTAGACTTGAAACGTCGTGACTGGCGTACAGATGGGACACCATCGGGGAACGACACTTCTCTATAGGCCGCTCGCCTGGGCCGCATTTTCTGGAACTCCGCGTGCTCCAGCGCGCGGATGCAAGAACAGAGGAGCACACATGTCCGCCCAGTCAGCCTTCTTCAACGAGCCGCTCGAGGCAGTCGATCCCGAGATTGCAGCGGTGCTGCAGAACGAGCTGGACCGCCAGCGAGGCACCCTCGAGATGATCGCGAGCGAGAACTTCGTGCCCCGCGCAGTGCTCGAAGCCCAGGGCTCGGTGCTGACCAACAAGTATGCCGAGGGCTACCCGGGCCGTCGCTACTACGGCGGCTGCGAGTTCGTGGATGTGGCCGAGGATCTGGCGCGCGAGCGCGCCAAGGCGCTGTTCGACGCGAAGTACGCCAACGTGCAGCCGCACTCGGGCGCGAGCGCCAACGCGGCGGTGCTGAGCGCGATCGCGGAGCCGGGCGATACCATTCTGGGTCTCGAACTCGCCCACGGCGGCCACCTGACGCACGGCATGAAGCTCAATTTCTCGGGCAAGCTCTACAACGTGGTCTCGTACGGCGTCGATCCCGAGACCTTTCTCATCGACATGGATGTCGTGCGCGAGAAGGCGCGCGAGCACAAGCCGAAGGTGATCATCGCCGGCTGGTCGGCGTACCCCCGCACGCTTGATTTCGCGGCGTTCCGGGAGATCGCCGACGAGGTCGGCGCGATCCTGTGGGTCGATATGGCGCACTTCGCGGGTCTCGTGGCCGCCGGTCTCTACCCCAACCCGGTGCCGCACGCGCACGTCGTCTCCTCGACCGTGCACAAGACCATCGGCGGCCCCCGCTCGGGCTTCATCCTCACCAACGACCTCGAGCTCTACAAGAAGCTGAACTCGAACGTCTTCCCCGGGCAGCAGGGCGGCCCGCTCATGCACGTGATCGCCGCGAAGGCGACGGCCTTCAAGCTCGCAGCGACCGACGAGTTCAAGGACCGCCAGGTTCGCACGCTCTCGGGTGCCAAGTTGCTCGCCGAAGCGCTCACCACGGACGCCTCGCGCGGCGCGGGTGTCGACGTGCTCACCGGCGGCACCGATGTGCACCTCGTGCTCGCAGACCTGCGCAACTCCCCGCTCGACGGCCAGCAGGCCGAAGACCTCCTGCACGAGGTCGGCATCACGGTCAATCGCAACGCCGTGCCCTTCGATCCGCGCCCGCCGATGGTGACCAGCGGCCTGCGCATCGGAACGCCCGCACTCGCCACCCGCGGGTTCGGCGACGTCGAGTTCGCCGAGGTCTCCGACATCATCGCACTGACGCTGCAGCGCGGCGCTGATGGCGTTTCGAACGCCGGTGATCTCGCGGAGCTGAAGGCTCGCGTGACCGCGCTCGCAGAGGCATTCCCGCTGTATCCCGGCCTTGAGGAGTGGTAAGCCGGTGACGGCGAAGCAGCTCGATGGAAAGTCTGCTGCGAAGGCGATCAAGCGCGAACTCGCGGATCGCGTCGCTGCGCTGGGCGAGCGGGGCATCGTGCCCGGGCTCGCGACGGTGCTGGTGGGGGAGGATCCCGGTTCGCAGTGGTACGTCGCGGGCAAGCACCGCGACTGCGCCGAGGTCGGGATCGCGTCGATCAGGCGAGATCTGCCCGAGTCGGTGACGCAGGAAGAACTGGAGGCCGTGCTCGACGAGCTCAACGCCGACCCCGCCTGCACCGGCTACATCGTGCAGCTGCCGCTGCCGAAGCACATCGACACGAACCGCATTCTCGAGCGCATCGATCCTGCCAAAGACGCCGATGGACTGCACCCGACCAACCTCGGACGCCTCGTTCTCAACGCCAACACCGAGATCACCAGCCCGCTGCCGTGCACGCCGCGCGGCGTGATCGAGCTCGTCGAGCGCAACGGTCTGTCCTGGGCCGGAAAGAACGTTGTCGTGGTCGGGCGCGGGGTGACCGTGGGTCGCCCGATCGGGCCGCTGCTGACCCGTCGCGAGTACAACGCGACGGTGACGCTGACCCATACGGGCACGGTGGATCTCGGGGCGGAGCTGCGCCGGGCCGACGTGATCGTCGCGGCCGCGGGCGTGGAGGGCATCGTGCGTGCGGAGCACGTAAAACCGGGAGCGATCGTGCTGGACGTCGGTGTCTCGCGCAAGGTCGACCCGGAGACGGGTAAGAGCCGCGTCGTCGGTGACGTCGATCCCCGAGTGGCCGAGGTCGCGGGCTGGATCTCGCCGAACCCCGGAGGGGTCGGCCCCATGACGCGCGCGCTGCTGCTCAAGAACGTCGTGGAGATGGCCGAGCGGACGGCTTCCTAGACGTAAGTCTAATGCCGGGCCGGTCAATCGTCTGAGACGCTGACCGGCCCGGCTGCACCGACGTCGGGTCGGCGTGTCGTCGCACAGTTTTATTGCTAAACGATAACGATCGTGGAAACTCCCGGTGCCGTGAGGCCGACATCTCGACAGTCTGCACCGAATGCTGCCTTTGATCAGATGAAACGGATGCGCTGCGTGCGGAGTATCGACGCGCGTCCCTGTTCCTGACATCCCAGGAAGAAGCGGCTGTCAGCCGGGGGGCGATGCAGTGCTGCCACCAAGGCTCGCGTGCGCGCAGATCGCCTGAATCTTGCCGTATTTCTGGCTCTTGTGACGTATCCGTGGGTGTCTGTGGCGCGCTGAGGCGGGTGCACGCCGTTCCTCGTCTAGGTTTTTGGGTGTTCAAATCCGAAACCAGGAACGACAAGAGAACGGCGTGCAAGA
>JBKEBN010000054.1:0-1719 GCA_047973175.1 Leucobacter sp. | reverse complement strand
GACCCTGCTGCTCGAACTCGGCGAACACCCCAAGGTCGTGCAGGAGCGGTTGGGGCACTCAACGATCACCACGACGATGAACATCTACTCCCACGTCACCCCGACCATGCAGCGATCCGCGGTAGACCGCTTCGCCGCGCATCTCGGGAACGCTTAGCGAGGCGTCGGCACCGAGGCTGTGAGCGGGAAAGGCACCCCGGCGCGTTCGCACAGCCGCCGGTACGCCCTCGCCATGTAGACCGCGTAGCAGAGGGTCGCCACCGCGCCACCGATACCCGCGACCGCGAACACCACCAGCCATGACACCTGCGGATCAAGAGCGAGTATCCCGGCGATGATCGCCCCGGCCATCGCGACCGGGCCAAGCAGATAGTCGATCTTGCGTCCGAGGATGCGGGCCATCGGTAAGAAGTGCGCTCCGACTACGAACACCATCAGCGGCAGCACCCACCGGCCCTGCCCGAACACGAGCAGAACTATCGAGCCGAGCATCCAGATCGGATGCGTCACGCTGTTGAGCAGCCCCATCGCCTTTCCGAGCCGCTGATCCTCCGCGTTCGGGTTGTTCGGGAAGGACGAGGCGTGACGAATCTGCGCGACGCCTCGCGCAACAAAGACCACCGCGAGAACGAGAACAAGGGCGAACGCCATGACTCCGGCGATACCCCAGGCGAACGGCCACCACGCGGCGTAGAGGACGGCGTAGGCGCTCATCATCACCGGGAAGAACGCGATGCCGCGGGCCGCAGAACCAAACCACTCAGGGGCTTGCGTCATGCTCGTCAGATCCAGTGATGCCATGCCTCCATTCTCGCAGAACGTACACGCGGAGCGACTGGAGCACTCAACAGACGCTCCTGGCCTGCCTACTTGTCGCTCGCACCAGCCCCAGTCAGGAAGGCTCCCAGTGTGCGCGAGAACTCGTCAGGAGCCTGCAGATGCGACTGATGTCCCGCTCCGGGGATGATGTGTAGCTGCGCGTCGCGGATGCCTTGCGCGAGCTGCCGGGCTGCCGGAAGGTTCGGGCGATCCTTGGAACCGCACAGCACTAGCGTCGGCACCGATACCGAAGCAAGCCACGCCGAGAAATCCACACGGCCCACCGTCCGCAGCACAGGGAGCATCACGTCCTTCGCTGCACCCTGCTTCTCGAACACAGACGACGGCAGTACCCGCATCACCGCGAACTGCACCGCCATGAGCACCCTCGGCGGCTTCACCTGTCCCGCGGCGAGCGTCAACGACCGCACACGCTTCGGATGATCCAACGCGAGTTGCAGCGCGATCATCGCTCCGAGCGACAAGCCGCACACATGCGCCTGCTCGATCCCCAAGCGGTCGAGTTCACTCACCACCAGGGTCGCGGCTGCCTCAAGGCTGAACGCCGAGGATGCACCCGAGCCAGCCCCGTCGAACACATCGACCGCCACACCCTCGAAGCCTGACGGCAAGGCGGCGCGCTGCGCATCCCAGATGCCAGGCCCCTCGCCCAAGCCGTGCAAGAACACCACGGACTGGACGGACGACATACCCCTATGTTCTCAGGTCGCGCTGACACCGCCATGCGCGCAGGCGTAGGAACATCCCGGCTCCGACGGGGAGGCTTAGCACTTTTTCTAGCACTTCCGACGCGAATGACCCCCGACCCGAGAGATAAAATCCCAGGTCAGGGGCCATTTCATTCGCGTGCGCGAGGGGGGACTTGAACCCCCACGCCCT
>JBKEBN010000037.1:0-6990 GCA_047973175.1 Leucobacter sp. | reverse complement strand
CCGTACCTGTCAGAGTGAGCTACGGTACTTGCACCGCGGTCACGCTGACGCGGACTGGCGAACGGTTCTTCTGCTCGCCGCAAGGTCGAAAACCACGGTGGTGTCGATTCGGCACCACCGTAAAAGGCCCCGGCACGGGCAGGCCGAATCGGCACCCCCACGGTCCCGGCAAATTGCCGCCACCGTGATTCTCGCACCGGAACCTCCGCTGCTGGCCTCCCAATAGTTGGGACGCCGAGAGGCTCCTGACGGTGGTGGAAATTTTCCCGGACCGTGGAGCTCCCCCTGGGAGACGACCCTCTGCTTCGTCTCATTCCTGACAAGCGCTCAGCGCCGTCAACCGCAGAAGCTGCTTCGATGTCCAGCGCGATCCTCATCACGCCCTGCAGCTCCGCGAATCTCACGTCTGTGAGATGCCGCTTCTCGATTTCCCTCCTGCCCGACGACTTGTTCATGGACGTATGCCACCGATGGTGGGGCGTGCGCACCTCCCTCATGAGACGACTCGTGAGGAGGCCCAAGATGAAGGGCGGTGTGATCCTGTTCCGCGGCACTGGCGCTGCTGCGCGCCGCTACCTGGAGTCGGACAAGTCGACCGCCGACGAGTACTACTTGGAGGGCGGGACTGCGCTCGCCGAGTTCGCCGTGAGCCGCCATGACGGCGAAGTCATCGAAGCCAGAACGCTTGACCCGGAAGGCTACGCAGACTGGGTCGACTGGATCGACCCGATCACGGGCACCACGATGGGAACGCCCCGAGTCGCAAGCGACAGATCGAAAGAGTCTCCGCGCTTCGCAGAGATGGTCATCAATGCCCCGAAGTCGCTCTCAATCGCCGCTGTTTTGCATCCGGCAGTGTCTGACGCGCTCGATGCGGCGCAGCAGGATGCGGCCGAGGAGATTCGCCGCTGGTTCGCCGAGCACTCCGTCACCCGAGTCGGCGCGCGGAACGCACGCGAGATCGTGCCGGTGCAGCAGTTGCAGACCGTCACCGTCGCACACAAAACCAGCCGCGCTGGTGATCCGCACCGGCACATCCACTTCCAGATCGGCACCCGCGTCTACGCCGCAGGCAAGTGGCGGGGCCTCGACACCGCCGCACTGTTCAAGCAGCAGGGGGCGATTCGCGCGCTCGGCACCGCGGTCATCGCCGCGCACCCGCAGCTTGCCGCCGTGCTCGACCATCACGGCCTCACTCTCGACCCGACAACCGGAGAGATCGTGGAGCTGGAGCCCTTCAACGCCGTCATGTCGAAGCGGGGCGCGCAGGTCGAACGCAACCTCGCCCGCTTCGAAGCCGAATGGGAAGCTGCCCATCCCGGAGAAGAACCCGGGCCGGTCGTGCGGGCGAGGCTGAAGGCGAAGGCGTGGGAACACGAGCGACCGGGCAAGAAACCCGCAGTGCTCGGCAGCGAAGCCGGCTGGCGCGTCGAACTCGAAGACGCCGGATACACCCCGAACCTGTCTCGTGCACGGCGCGCCGCAACCGTCGCACTGGACGAGCTGCACATCGAAGAGATCGCCTCGCGCGCGCTCGATCGCTGCGCCGCAGGAGCCTCGGCGTGGACGGTTCACACCTTGTGCGAGCACGTCACGAGAATCACGACGGAGCATGGCGTGCAAGCCGAGCCAATGGACTTGCGCGAGTTCGTGCAACTCGCGACGCAGCTTGCGGCGGAGAATTGCTTCTCCGTGCTTCCGCCCGGTGCGCCGACGCCGGAACACGTCGCGCATCTCACCTCGCTGCGCGTGGTCGCAGTAGAAACGGAGCTGCGCGACCTGCTCACCGCACGCGCTGAACAGTCCCACAATCGCATGCCCAATGTGCACGACCTCGCGGTGCAGGCGGGGCTTGACGAGGATCAGGAGCGCGCAGCCTCCGCTGTCGCATCCACCAACCCGCTCGTCGTAGTAGAAGGCGCGGCCGGATCGGGCAAGACCACGATGCTCAAGACTGCAATTGCAGCCGCCGCTACGGAGGGTCGCTCGACGCGGGTCGTCACGCCAACGAAGAGGGCTGCCGACGTCGCTGCCCAGGAGCTCGGCATCCCCGCCGACTCCGTGGCCGCGCTCGTGTATGCACACGGATTCCGGTGGAACAGCGACGTGGTGTGGACGCGCCTGCAGCCCGGCGACATCGACCCCGAAACCGGCAGCACCTACCGCGGACCAGCGACGGAAGCTCGGCTTGCGAAGGGTGAGCGGATCGTTGTCGACGAAGCCGGAATGCTCGACCAAGACAGTGCCCTCGCACTGTTGCGCATCGCCGACGAAGCCGGCGCGACTATCGCGCTCGTCGGCGACCGTGCACAACTCCCCGCTGTCGGGCGTGGTGGTGTGCTTGACTTCGCCGCTCGTCTCACTCCCGCCATCGTGGATATGACCCGCCTGCACCGCTTCACCGACGACGACTACGCGGCGCTCACGCTCGAACTACGGCGCGGCCGCAACCCCGCCGCGATCTTCGACCAGCTCAACGCTCTCGGGCTCATCAAGCTGCACGAGAGCGACGACGACATGCAGGAGGCCATCGCGAAGACTGCGTGCCTGGAGGACGCGATTACTGCCGCCACGAACGACGAGGCCCGGATGCTGAACGAACGCATCCGCGCAGTGCGCGTCGACCGGGGCGAGGTCGACGATGTGCGAACGGTGTTCGGCAGCGACGGGCTCCCCATCGGCGCCGGAGACGTGATCCAGACCCGTCGGAACGAGAGCGCGCTCGGCGTCGCAAACCGGCAGACCTGGACGGTGCAGCACGTGGGCGACGACGGCGCGCTGAGCGTCGTGGAGACCGTCAACGGCCGGAAACAACAGCGCACCGTGACACTGCCCGCCGACTATGTGACCGAGGATGCACACCTGGCTTATGCGGTCACTGCCTACGGCGTCCAGGGCGCTACCGTGAACGCTTCGCACACGGTGCTCACCGGCGCGCTCGACGCCGCGGGCGTCTACGTGGGCATGACGCGCGGTCGCGAGACGAACACGCTGCGTGTCGTCGCCACCGACCTCGACGACGCGAAGCAGCAGTTCGTCGAAGCACTCGCCCGAGACCGCGCTGACCGCGGCCTGGAAGACGCCACCGAACGTGCCCGCGAGGCCGTTGCAGACCTCATCGCGGACGGGCCTGTGTCGATCGTGAGCGCAGAGCGCGACCGGATCGTCGAGCGGATCGCGAAGGCTGAGGCGGAGCGAGCGCACTGGGTATCGGCAGCCGCCACGTTGCGTGACCAGTCTGAGCGCCACAAGGCCGAGTACGAGCCCCAGCGCGAGCTGGCGGAAGCCGCAGATGCGAAGGTCGCCGCACTTCTCGCGGATGTTGTGGAATCGCTGGCCCAGGAAGCAGCTACGGACGGTTCAGAGTTCCTGGCCGCGCAAAAGGCCGCCTACACCGCACACCGCGCCAAAGCAAACGCACCCCGTTTCCGTAAGCGCTCGGCTACCCGCACTGCGAAAGACGCAGACGCCCGCCGCGAGGCGGCAGAGTGGATCGTGCACGGCAGATGGCAGAGCATTCCGCACAGCGAGAGCGGCCTCCCCGTGTGGGCCGAGGCCGCCGCCCAGCGCCAGGCCGACCACGCACCCGAGATCATCGAAGCACGCGCGGAAGCTTCGAAGGCCCATCGGATCGCCAAGGATACCGCCGCGCGCCAGTCGCGAGAGCGCACGGTGCTGCACGAACGGCTACTCGGGAACCTCCGTCCAAGCGAGATCGCCGCACGGGTGAAGGATCTGCGCGAGCAGGCGACACGGGATCGCCGTTATCTACGCCAGCTCGATGTGCTCACGCTAGATGAAGCGGTGCAGCTCGTCCGCGAGCGTGCCGCCCAGGACGAGGCTCATCGCCTCGCCGCCGAGAGAGCGCCCCGAACTGCTGGCTCTCGTGATGCGCACTACGAACGAGACTTCGGGAGGCGGACGAACAGGTCGAGCCGTAATGACGGCCGGCGCATGTGACCCTACCGAGGCTGGGGTCGTATCTACAGCGGCAGACAGCGCGGCGACTCATCGGTGTCGGTGGCCGTCGGTAGGCTCGAAGAAGCCCGTGAACACAACTTAAGAAGCGCCCCGGCGCAGGAAAAGAACCCCAATGGCACCGACCACCAAAGAAGCTCAGCGCGCCGAGCTGCACAAGACGATCTGGCGGATCGCGAACGACCTGCGTGGCAGCGTCGACGGCTGGGACTTCAAGACCTACGTGCTCGGCATGCTCTTCTACCGCTTCATCTCGGAGAACCTCACCGTCTACATCAACAAGGGTGAGCACGCCGCGGGCGACACCGTATTTGACTACGCTCGCCTGCCTGACGCCCAGGCTGAGTTCGGGCGATCCGAGACTGTGGCTGAGAAGGGCTTCTACATCCTGCCCTCGGAACTGTTCCAGAATGTCCGCGAGCGCGCCCCGCAGGACACTAACCTGAACGAGACGCTGGAGCGGGTCTTCAAGAACATTGAAGGCTCCGCGGTCGGTACCGACAGCGAAGACGATCTGAAGGGTCTGTTCGACGACCTCGATGTCAACAGCTCCAAGCTCGGGGCAACGGTCGCCAAGCGCAACGAGAAGCTCGTGAGGTTGCTCGATGCAATCGGCGATCTGCCGCTGGGGAGCTTCGAGGACAACTCGATCGATCTATTCGGCGACGCCTACGAGTACCTGATGCAGATGTACGCGTCCCAGGCGGGCAAGTCCGGTGGCGAGTACTACACGCCGCAAGAGGTCTCCGAGGTGCTCGCGAAGATCACGGTCGTCGGCAAGGCGCGGGTGAACAAGGTCTACGACCCGGCGGCTGGCTCCGGCTCTCTGCTGCTGAAGTTCGCGAAAGTGCTCGGCCGCGACAACGTGGGTGGGTTCTTTGGCCAGGAGATCAACCTGACCACCTACAACCTTGCCCGCATCAACATGTTCCTGCATGACGTGAACTACGAGAAGTTCAATATCGCACACGGCGACACCCTCACCGATCCTCAGCACTGGGATGATGAGCCGTTCGAGGCGATCGTCTCCAATCCGCCCTACTCGATCAAGTGGGAGGGTGATGCGAACCCGCTACTGATCAACGACGAGCGGTTCGCGCCGGCTGGGGTGTTGGCTCCGAAGTCGAAGGCCGATCTTGCGTTCACGATGCACATCCTGTCGTGGTTGGCCGTCAATGGCACGGCGGCGATCGTCGAGTTCCCCGGGGTGCTGTATCGCGGCGGTGCGGAGCGGAAGATTCGCCAGTATCTGATCGACAACAACTACGTGGATGCGGTGATCCAGCTCCCGCCGGATCTGTTCTTCGGTACCACGATCGCGACCTGCATCATCGTGCTGAAGAAGTCGAAGATCGACAACGCGGTGCTCTTCATCGACGCCTCGGCGGAGTTCGCCCGGGTCGGAAATAAGAACAAGCTGCAGCCGGCCAACCAGGAGCACATCCTGGAGCGCTTCACCACCCGCGAAGACGTCGACCACGTCGCCAAGCTCGTGTCGAACGAAGACATCGCCGTGAACGACTACAACATCGCCGTATCCTCCTACGTCGAGCAGGAAGACACCCGCGAGGTTGTCGACATTCAGGAACTGAACGCCGATATCGTACGAATCGTCGCTCGGCAGGCCGAGCTGCGTACGTCGATCGACGCGATCGTTGCCGATCTGGAGGACACTGTGCGATGAACGTGGTTGACGAGCATGAGTACGTGCGTCGCTGGACGGAAGCTCCGGGCGCTGCCAACGGGCCACGTAGGCTCGCGCTGAACGCCGTCATTGGAGAGTTCATCGGAAACGCTGGGTTTGCCGAACACACCACTCGGAAGATCGCGCGCGACATCGTCCGACAGTCAGAGCTAACCTGCAGAATCAAGGGCGAAGCTGTTCGATATAAGGATGCCCCGCTTGGTGACTTCGAAGACTCGATGCAGGTAGTTGGCAAACCGTATCGGTCTCCACGGATTGCATATGCCGCACTTCTAGGGGCTGCGCGGAAGACGCTGCGACGATTCGTTACGGAGAAAGGAGAACAAACCGAAGCGAAGGCCTATTTGCTTGCCAGACTAAAAGACGCTGATCTAGTTCGAAAACAACGTAACGTTCTCGCCCATTCTCCTGTCCTCTGGTTCACGGGGCGGGACAAAGCAACGGTTCTCGACCGGCGGCTCAGTCATAATATGAGCGACATGGACGAGAAGACGGTCTACGAAGAGCCGACCGTTGAGTTTGAAAAGTTGTTTCGAGGTGCCGTCCTTGCGGACAGACTCGGCAAGGTGGGTGCCGAAGAAGCTGTATGGCGGTTGTGGCCAGACTCGTGCCCGCCGCACCTTGCTCGACATGATCGGTCTCTCGAATGGCCTCCCGAAGCCCCGGATGACGGGCCCACTCGAAACCAGGAGGAGCAAGTATGAGTCGCATAGACGAGCTCATCGCCGAGTTCGCACCGCAGGGGGTCGAGTTTAAGACTCTAGGGAACGTTCTTCGGATCAAAAATGGGAAAGACCATAAGTCGCTTGGAGACGGTAGTGTCCCTGTCTATGGAAGCGGCGGGATCATGCGCTACGTGGATTCCTCCGCGGCGGAAGGACCATCGGTTCTGATTCCGCGCAAGGGTTCTCTCGGCAATATCTTTTATGTCGAGGGTCCATTCTGGGTCGTGGATACCATCTTCAGAACTGAGATTGACTCGTCTCAGGTCGAGCCCAAGTTTCTATACCATCAGCTGCTCACGATGAAGCTCGGTGAGATGAATCAGGCAGGTGGCGTCCCGAGCCAGACGCAAAGCGTCCTGAACGGTCTCCGAATCCCCGTTCCACCTCGCGAGGTACAGCGGGAGATCGTGAGAATATTGGATCAGTTCACACAGCTGGAGGCGGAGCTGGAGGCCCGTGTCGACAGTAGTGCCCCGTAAAGTGGTGTAGCGCACGGTGGCCAGCACGTCGGAGAACGTGGACGCGGTCACCGTGTGATCCTTCGAGGAATCTCCTACAACCCACTCGAAAGGCATCAACACG
>JBKEBN010000193.1:0-3539 GCA_047973175.1 Leucobacter sp. | reverse complement strand
ACTACATCCGCATCCTTCCCGAGGATCGCGTGATCGTCGAGCTGACGCCCTACGATCTGACCCGCGGCCGCATCGTCTACCGTTACAAGTAGGTCGCTGGAAAGTAACGGCCCGCGGCATCCCGCGAGCACGAGGACAGCGAACAACGAAGGAACCATCATGAAGGTCAAGCCCAGCGTCAAGCCGATCTGCGATCACTGCAAGGTCATCCGTCGCCACGGCCGCGTCATGGTGATCTGCAAGAGCAACCCCCGCCACAAGCAGCGCCAGGGTTGATCCGCAGCGCATCTCGACGTCGAGTCGGATGCGCGACGAAGCGGGACCGGCCGGGCAGTGCCCAGCACCACCGGACGCGCAACGCTGCAGAGCACGACACAACTGAACACCCATCCAGCGCATCGAAGAACCCGCGCAGACTTCTCAGGGCCGAACGCATCGCGTTCACCCGAAATCTGCGGTGAGCCCACCGGCTCATTCCGGGGGACACCTCGGGTCGGAGGCCCGAACCCCCGATGCGCACCACACCTCCACTACCGCCAAGGAGAGCCAGAATGGCACGTCTTGCAGGAGTCGACATCCCGCGCGACAAGCGCGTCGAGATCGCACTCACGTACATCTACGGGGTCGGCCGCACCAGCGCGCTGAAGACCCTCGCCGACACCGGGATCGACGGCAACATCCGCGTCAAGGATCTCACCGACGACCAGCTCGTCGCGCTCCGCGACTACATCGAAGGCAACTTCAAGGTTGAGGGCGACCTCCGCCGCGAGGTCGCAGCTGACATTCGCCGCAAGGTCGAGATCGGCAGCTACCAGGGCCTCCGTCACCGCAAGGGCCTGCCCGTGCACGGTCAGCGCACCAAGACGAACGCTCGCACCCGCAAGGGTCCGAAGCGCACCGTCGCCGGCAAGAAGAAGTAACCGCCGGTTCACTGACCCAACACACAGAGCTTTTCAGGAGAACACCCAACAATGGCTGCTTCCAAGACCGCGGCTCGCAAGCCGCGTCGCAAGGACAAGAAGAACGTCGTCGTGGGCCAGGCCCACATCAAGTCGACCTTTAACAACACGATCGTTTCGATCACCGACACCAACGGTGCTGTGATCAGCTGGGCTTCCTCGGGCGGCGTCGGCTTCAAGGGTTCGCGCAAGTCGACCCCGTTCGCCGCTCAGCTCGCAGCTGAGTCTGCCGCGCGCAAGGCGCAGGAGCACGGCATGAAGAAGGTCGATGTCTTCGTCAAGGGTCCGGGATCGGGGCGCGAGACCGCGATCCGCTCGCTCCAGGCCGCGGGTCTCGAGGTCGGTTCGATCACCGACGTCACCCCGCAGACCCACAACGGCTGCCGCCCGCCCAAGCGTCGCCGCGTCTGAATTTATTGCCTCGCCGACTATAGGTCGGTGAGTGCTGGCGGCCTTTGGCCGCCCTGCGCGGGACTGTTTGCCGGTGCGGCTCGGTCGAGATGCTCCGGCAAACAGTCCACGGTGATTCGTCTCCGCGCGGCCAAGGGTGCGAGCCTTTGGCGGTGCGACGCGATCCACCACCCGTTCAGACACCATCGTCATCCTTCACATAACGCATGAGTCATATAGCGGACTCCAGCGAAAGGACCACACACAGTGCTCATTGCACAGCGACCCACTCTGACTGAAGAATCGATCTCCGAGTTCCGTTCACGTTTCGCCATCGAGCCGCTCGAACCCGGCTTCGGCTACACGCTCGGCAACTCGCTGCGCCGTACCCTGCTCTCGTCGATCCCCGGTGCCGCGGTGACCAGCGTGCGCTTCGAGGGCGTTGCCCACGAGTTCACCACCATCCCCGGTGTGACCGAGGACGTCACCGAGATCATCCTCAACATCAAGGATCTCGTCGTCTCGAGCGAGCACGACGAGCCCATCACCGCCTACCTGCGCAAGACCGGCGCGGGCGAGGTGACGGCTGCCGATATCTCGGCACCCGCCGGTGTCGAGGTGCACAACCCCGAGCTCGTCATCGCGACTCTCAGCGACTCGGCCCAGTTCGAACTCGAGCTGACCATCGAGCGCGGTCGCGGCTACGTTTCGGCCGCGCAGAACCGCAACGAAGACGCAGAGGTCGGCCGCATTCCCGTCGACTCGATCTACTCGCCCGTGCTCAAGGTCACCTACCGCGTGGAGGCCACGCGCGCCGGTGAGCGCACCGACTTCGATCGCCTCGTCGTCGACGTCGAGACCAAGCCGGCCATCAGCCCGCGCGACGCCATCGCTTCGGCGGGCTCGACCCTGGTCGAGCTGTTCGGCCTGGCGCGCGAGCTCAACACCGCGGCCGAGGGCGTCGAGATCGGCCCCGCGCCGGTCGAGATCGTGGCCGAGGGCGAGCTCTCGATCCCGATCGAGGACCTGGATCTCTCGGTGCGCAGCTACAACTGCCTCAAGCGCGAGGGCATCAACACGGTGAGCGAGCTCGTGGCGCTTTCGGAGGCGCAGCTCATGAACATTCGCAATTTCGGCCAGAAGTCCGTTTTCGAGGTGCGCGACAAGCTCACCGAGATGGGCCTTTCGCTGAAGGACGCCGTGCCCGGCTTCGACGGTGCGCAGTTCTACAGCTACGAAGACGACAACAACTAACGATCCGGCAACCGCCGCCCGATCACACTAAACGGAGTACACAATGCCCAAGCCCACCAAGGGCCCCCGCCTCGGAGGCGGACCCGCACACGAGCGCCTCATGCTGAACCAGATGGCTTCGCAGCTGTTCGAGCACAAGCGCATTCAGACCACGGAGACCAAGGCCAAGCGCCTGCAGCCCGTGGCCGAGCGCCTCGTGACCTTCGCGAAGCGCGGCGACCTGCACTCGCGCCGCCGCGTCATGCGCCAGGTGCTCGACAAGTCGGTCGTGCACGA
This sequence comes from Leucobacter sp., assembly GCA_047973175.1. Taxonomy (GTDB): domain Bacteria; phylum Actinomycetota; class Actinomycetes; order Actinomycetales; family Microbacteriaceae; genus Leucobacter. The sequence continues at coordinate 660 of JBKEBN010000193.1, read as the reverse complement.
GCTCTTCACCGAGATCGCGCCGCTGGTCGAGAACCGCGAGGGCGGCTACACCCGCATCATCAAGACCGGTTTCCGCAAGGGCGACAACGCTCCCATGGCCGTGATCGAGCTCGTTCTCGAGCCCGTCAACCCGAAGCCCAAGGCGAAGAAGGCTGAGGCTGCTGCTGCTGAGGCTCCCGCCGAGGAGACCGAGGTCATCGAGGAGGTCGAGGTCGAGGAGACCGAGGCTGAGGCTCCCGCCGAAGAAGCTGCCGAGGAGAAGGCCGAGTAATCTCGCCTTCCTTCGATCGCAACCGAAGGGCCCCGTCGATCCGAGTGATCGCCGGGGCCCTTCTGCGTTGCCGGGTCGCGCTGCAGCTGCGCGGGTGGTGACCCCGCTCTGGGTGACACTGCCCTGCCGCTCTGGAAGGCACCGCTCTGGAAGACGCGAATGGTGGGTATAATCCCCGGATAACGACCAGTCGCGGCTTGCAGAGCGGTGCCTTCCAGAGCGGCAGGGCCGTGTCACCCAGAGCGGGGTCACCACCCGCGCCGCAGCAGCGCGACCCGGCCACGCAGAAGGGCCCCGGCGATCACACGGATCGACGGGGCCCGTCGGTTGCGATCGAAGGAAGGCGCTGTTACTCGGCCTGCTCCTCGGCAGCGTCTTCGGCGGGAGCC
>JBKEBN010000185.1:0-3636 GCA_047973175.1 Leucobacter sp. | reverse complement strand
GAGAAGCGCGGGGCGTTGGCGACGAGATCGGCGATGATCCTGTCGGCGTCGGGCTCGACCGGCTGGGGCACGGTGAGCGCGCGGATGTCCTCGGGCGCGAACAGCAGCTTGCCGCGCAGCTTGGCGGCGGGCAGACGGCTCGTCTCTACGAGGCGGCGCAGATGCCGCTCGGAGTAGCCGCTGCGGGCCGATGCCTCGGCCAGCGGGATGGTGAAGTCAGAAACAGGGGTAGCCATGACGGCGTCCTTCCGAAGAAGTTCGCCGTCCTGACTTCAGCCGCCCGGGGGACGGATATCCCGGACGTGTGAATGATGTGGTGTCCCCGAGGTGCGTATCTCCCCGGAGCACTGAGCGGCCCGCGAGCCGATCCGGTCATGGGCGAAGAAACCGAGTTGCGAACCCCGGCTGGACGACGCCCTGCCATTTCTTATTCTGTTACTTGACCTATCCTATCCGGTCTCATCCGGGTTTGTCTGCGAGCCTTTCATCTCGATCTTCACGAGGTTCGGGTCGAAGCCCTTTGCGCCTCGCCGGGAGGGCATCAGCGTCACTGTCATCACTTCGGCGAGGATCAAACGCTGGCGGGAGATATCGAGCGCTCTCCAAGCAGCGGCCACGTCGGGGGCATCTGCGACCTGCAAGCCCGGGTTCGACGGCGCAGGGGCAAGTAGTCCGTCGAGCTCGTTCAGGCGGCCCCGGAGCCGTGCGGACTGCTCGCGCACGGCCTCGTTGTCGAGCACGCCGTCGGCGTACAGTTCGGCCAGACCGTTGAAGCGCACCTGCGCCGCGATCCTCTCGATCCGCAGCGCGTCGCGGTCGATGCCTCGCTCCTCTGGCGGCGCGAAGAGATCGCGTGCGTCGTCCTGCATAAGTCGTTCCAGCAGCGCGGCCTCGACGAACTCATCCACCGGCCCCGCGTTGCGGGAGAGGTGCTTGTGCGCGAGGCAGGCGTACAGGCGCTTCGGTGCGTACTCGCGGCGCTCGCCGCTCTTGAGCGTGCTGGGGGAGCGCTGGTAGTAGTTGGTGTACACCTTCGTCTTGCCGTCGTCACACCTGCCACACAGGGCGAGACCGGTCAGCAGGTAGCGCGGCTCGGTGCCCCAGGTCCGGCGACGCTCGGGCGCGTGGAGCTTCGCCTGCACAGCATCGAAGACATCGGCGGAGACGATGGCCTCGAATGCGCCGGGATACTCCTCGACCGACATCTTCGAGACCTTCCGCTTCTCGGGGTCGGCCTCCCACTTCGTGATGACGCCCTTGTAGCGCGCGTTGCTCAGCAGCGAGCGGATATTCTCATTCGACCACTCGCGACCCCGCGTCGTGGTGAATCCCAGCGCCGTCAGATCGCGGGCGATATGCGTAATCTTCACTCCGGCAAGGAAGTCCTCGAACGCCTTCTTCACCGCTGCTGCCTCGTCGTCGATCTGAGTTACGCCGTCGTCGTCGTAGCCGAGGATGCGGCCGCGCATGATCGGAACGCCCTTCTTGCGCCGGGTCTCGTTCGCGCCGACGGCGCGCTCGGACTTCCGGCGTATCTCGAACCGGGCGACCGCCGCGAGCATCGTCGCGCGGAACTCGCCGTCAGCCGTGGTCAGGTCGATGTCTCCGTCGGCCGTGGCGACCTTTGCGCCGAGGTCGATCAGCTTCACCAGGTCTTGCAATGTGCGGAGCAGACGGTCGAGATCACGGGCGACGATCACGTCGAACTTGCCGCTGCCAACATGAGAGAGCATCCGCGCCCACTCGGTGCTGCCGTCGCGCGCTTTCGTGGCGGAGACTCCCTCGTCGATGTACTCGGGGCCGTACTCCCAGTCGCGCGCCGTGCACACCCCCCGGATCCGCCTCCGCTGGGTCTCCAAGCTCAGAGACTCGTCGTCGGTGTCGTCGGACTTGGAGACGCGGAGATACACAGCTGCAACGGTCATACTCGGACTATATCGGACATGAACGTTAGAAACTGCGGTAGGCGGGGTACTTTTCTCAATCTCTTCACGTTTATGGTCGTCAAGGCGAGCCGTGCGACCGATGCGGTACCGAGATGGTACGGATGAGCTTCATGAACCGCGGCTCGCACTTCTGCCCGCGATGCCAGCTCTTGCGGTAAGTATCGTGGAGTTGTGATGAACCACTCACAGTCGAGACAGGTGCAAATTATGGCCAAGGCGGGCATGAGACGAGCAACACGAGAGAATTTTGAGTATCTGGTACGCACGCTCTCTGGGCGGACTGCCGGCAAGAAGTACGAAAACTACGTCGTCAATGCGATCTGGAACGCATTGGGTGATGAGACCCTTCGTCCGGTTGCCCAGCAGTACGTCAACCGGAGAGTGCACCATCGAGGACTCGCGCTAGTCGATCTCAAACAAGAGCGGGCAACGGGAGAGAGCGCGGGTCGTGCGCAGATCGACCTCTATTTTCCCGCGTTGCGCCTTGGAGTCGAATGTGACGAAGGTCAGCATCACGATCCATCGACCGCTGACGCTGACCGTGCCCGCACAGCCGATATCAAGAGGGCGATTCCTGACTATGAAGAACTGCGCGTTCGTGTCGAACTGGACGAGAATAGAGTCGCAATTTCACCGGAGGCAGTCCTTGATCAGATCGACGATGTGGTCGCTAGAATTCGGCAACGCAAGGCTAGGGTCGAACGAGGTGACTTTCCGTGGGCGCGGTCAGGAACCGTCTCGTGGAGGAGCGAAGTCGCGGACTGGCAGCTCGCTCTGGAGGTGGGAGAGATTCGCGCTGGCGACGGTTACTTGTTCGCCCAGAACGGGGAGATTCGTGAGCTCTTCGGCCTTGGAGATGGGACCGGGAAGAAATACAGTAACTTCACGACGAACATCGAGCTTCGCCAGTCCAAGTACATAGTGTGGTGTCCGACACTCGCAACGCAGGCTGACGACGGGACCATCACATCGACGAACCAAAGGGGCTACCTGAATTGGATCTTCGTTGAAGGCGACGCTGTGCTGCTCGGGCAGGCCGATCCAACTTCATCTGAGAAACCATGGGTCTATTCACTGCCTGAGGGTGAGCTGAGCAGGCGGGCACGCATTTCTGACTGGAAGCCTCCGGAGCCGGACGAGTCGGACGCCAACCCATGGGGCTCACGCACCCGAATCACTTTTGTGCGCACCCGTGATGCGACCGGACGAAAGGGGTTTCAATTTTTGGGATTGTTCACCCCTCCGATCGGGTATCGGCTGATCGATGGGGTGTCATTCAAAGTATGCCGCCTCATCTCTGACACGCTGGATCTCCGCCGTGTCTAGGGACGAACGTATTCGCAATCGCGAGCCTCGTCCGAAAGTGACCGGGCTGGCGTTCGGTCACGATAGGACACGATCGGCAGATCAACGTGCAAAACTGTGGTTGTCGGGTTATTTTTCCCGATCCCTTCACGTTTATGGCCGACAAGGCCAGCCGTGTGACCGGTGCGGCACCAACATCGTGCGGGAGAGCTTCATGAACCGTGGTTCGCACTTCTGTCCGAGGTGCCAGCAGCAGTGCTGAGGGTCGCGAGGCAGGCCGTAAATTCTTGCGTTCTGTTTCCCAGAGTTGAGAAGTAGGTGCGATCTGCCTCCTCAACCGCGGTGATGGTGCGGTTCACCAGGAGAATGCCCGCGGGAGTGATCA
>JBKEBN010000020.1:0-19235 GCA_047973175.1 Leucobacter sp. | reverse complement strand
CGTCGCGTAGCTGAGGCGGGATTCGAACCCGCGACCTCACGATTATGAGTCGTGCGCTCTCACCAACTGAGCTACTCAGCCGCGTGGCAGCTCCCGACGCCGCTTGGTGCACCGGCGGAAGCGCCGAGCCCCGAGTCAGGCTTGAACTGACGACCCCTTCCTTACCATGGAAGTGCTCTACCACTGAGCTATCGGGGCGTGGCCACCTTGCGATGACAACCGTTCGAGAATAACACCTTTCGCGGCGCGATGCGAAATCTGCTTGAGTAGACATGTCGCGCGGGCGTTTCGCAGCGCGCGGGAGAACAAAAATCAGAACGAATAACCCGGAGGAGTGCGAGTGAACAGCCGCCTTGTGACAATCGTCGGAGTGGTGCTGGCGCTGTGGATGTCGGTGGGCCGCTGGGCATTCGGCATCGGCGGTTCGCTGACCTGGTGGTACTTGCCGACGATCGGGCTGGTGTACGCGGCACTGCAGATCTGGCTGGCTCGCCGCCTGCGGGCGACTCGGGATCGCAACCGCCGCACGAGCCGCAGCACGATCGTGTCCCTCATCCTCTCCTGGGTCTGCGCGGTTGGTTTCGGCCTGACGGTTCCCGATCTCGTCGACGGCGGGCTGGTCTCGATTCTGAGCCTCGCCTCGGGGTCGGCGTTCTCGGCGGAGATGTCGATCGCGCTGTGCAACCCGCTCGGCATTCTCGCCTTCACACTCGCCATCGCCGCGCTCGGCTTCGCTTTTGCAGACGCCCGCGATCCCAAACCGGAGGAAGACGAGCCGGACGGCCCCACCGAGATGGCACCGCACCCGCTGGCGTAGCCGCCGCTCCACCTCAGCTCACTGCACCGCGCTCGCCGCGCCGCGAGCACCCGCCGCGCCGCCCTCCGCCACTCCACAGGTGCGCTGATGCGAGAATAGTGGTCATGTTTTCACGCTCACACGCCGCCGACACATCGCTCGCAGTCGGCGACACGATCGAACTCGATGTCACGGGCATCGCCCACGGCGGCGTGTGCGTCGCCAGGCACAACGGCCGCGTGGTGTTCGTCACCGACACCATCCCGGGTGAGCGCGTGCGCGCCTACGTCACCGACGTGAAGAAGAAGTCGTTTGCGCGCGCGGCCGCGGTCGAGGTGCTCGACGCGTCGGCGGATCGCCGCAAGCACGTCTGGCCGGAAGCCTCCATCGAGCGCAACCCGGACGATCGCGTCGGCGGTGCCGACTTCGGGTACATCGCGCTCGAACGGCAGCGCTCGCTCAAGGCGGAGGTGCTCGCGGAGGCGATGCAGCGCTTCGGCGGCCTCGAACTCGCCGCCGCAGAGGGTGAAGACCTGAGAGGCGCGCTCGCCGGACTGGTCGAGCCCGTGCCGAGCGACGACATCGCTGACGGCACCGGCCTGATCCCGCTCGATGACGAGAACCACCCGCAGCACGGTGCCCACGCCCAGCGCGCGCAGCATCGCCAGCGCAACCAGCATCCACACCACGGCCATCACGCCGACCTCGCCGAGATCGCCGCAGCAGAAGCCGCCACTCCCGGCCTCGGCTACCGCACCCGGGTGCGCCTGCACGTCGATCCGGAGACCGGTGCGGTCGGCCCCTACGCGGCGCGCAGCCGTCGCGTGATCCCGGTCGCGAGCCTGCCGCTCGCCACCCGCAGCATCAATCAGATCGCTCCCCTGCACGAGCTCATGCCCAGGGTCGCGACCGTCGACCTCGTCGCTCCCTCAGCTGACGACCCGCGCATGCTGCTGACGCTCGCGGGCGACAAGAGCCGCACGGGCGAGAACGATGTGGTGCACGAGCTCGTCGGCGACCGCAGCTTCATCGTGCGCGCCGGCGGATTCTGGCAGGTGCACCGCGAGGCCCCCGAGGTGCTGTTCAACGCGGTGCGCAACGCTGTCACCGACCTCATCGACGACGACCGCTTCGACCCTGCGGCCGGCAATCTCGACCTCTACGGCGGCACCGGGCTGCTCGCGGCCGCAATGGCCGAGGCCGCCGGGCCGAAGCTCAAGGTGACGACCGTCGAGTCGGTCGCGAACGCAACCGACGACGCGGCCGAGAACCTCGCCGATCTGGTGGGTGCGCTCGCGCTGACCGGGCGGGTGAACACCTACCTCGCCGATCTGCTGAAGGCGGCTGCGCCGGTTCGGGATCGCATGCGCCGCGGCACGGTCGTGCTGGATCCCCCGCGCACCGGTGCCGGCGGCGAGGTCATCGGGCAGCTGCTCGAACTCTCCCCCGCCAACGTGGTGTACGTGGCGTGCGACCCCGTGGCGCTCGCGCGCGATACGAAGACGCTGCGCGACGGGGGATACGACATTACGGGGCTGCGGGCGTTCGACATCTTCCCGAACACGCACCACTTCGAGACGCTGGCGGTCTTCCAGCGCGCGTGAGGCAGGGGCGCTGTTCCCGGCCGGCCGGGCACCGGGCTAAGCCGCCCGCGCCCGTTCTCCGGTCGGAAATGCACGCTACAGCGAGGTTTTAGCGCACATTTCCGACCGGGGAACGCAGCCCTTGAGTTCGCACGGCAGCCGCAGCCGCAGCCGCGCTAGTGCGCCACAACGCGCACGACGCCGGTCATCTCCGGGTGAATCGAGCAGTCGTAGAGAAACTCGCCCTCCTCCACGAAGAGGTGAGTGTAACTGCCCTCGCGCATGAGCTCGCTCACGAAGCTGCCGTCGGCGGCGACGACGTCGTGCTCGGCGGGCCCCTCGAACACCCAGCGCACGGCGGTGCCTGGGGCGACCTCGACCTCGGGCGGGTCGTAGGCGTTGTCGAAGGCTCGCACGGTCACGGCCGCCTTCGCGTCATCGTCCGACGGCACGAGAGCGGGTTTTGACGGGGCGCACCCGGCGAGGCCGGTCGTGGCCACGATCCCGAACACGCCCAGCACCCCGCCGATGACGCCCCGCCGCGAAATGCCGCCCTGAGACTCACGCATCGCGCCGCTCCGCCCCGGGCTCCGCTCTTCAGCCCGCACTACCGGCCTCATCACGCGGTCAGTGCCGGTGCATCGCGCGGGCGGCGTCGGTGATGGCACCCGTCATGGACGGGTACACCGTGAACGCCGAGGCCACCTGGTCGACCGTGAGCCGATGCTCGACGGCGAGCGCGAGCGAGAAGATGAGCTCGCTCGCCCGGTGGGCGACGATGACGCCGCCGATCACGGTGCCCGACGCCTTCCAGGCGAACAGCTTCACGAAGCCGTGCGAGTATCCGATCATCTTCGCGCGCGGGTTCACGCTCAGCGGCACCATGTGGGTAATGTGCTGCGCGAGCCCCTCGGCCTCGGCGAGCGTGCGCTCGTTCCAGCCGACCGTCGCGATCTCGGGGTAGGTGAACACGTTCGCGGCGACGTTGCGCAGCTCGATGGGGCGCACGAAGTCGCCGAGCGCGTGCATGATCGCGGTGCGGCCCTGCATGGAAGCGACCGAGGCCAGCGGCAAGAAGTTGGTGCAGTCGCCCACCGCGTAGATGGAGGGAACGTTGGTGCGCGCCACCTTGTTGACGCGAATGTGCCCGCTGTCGGTGAGCGCGACGCCGGCCTCTTCGAGACCGAGATCGCCGGTGTTCGGGATCGATCCGACCGCCATCAGACAGTGGGAGCCCTCGACGACGCGGCCGTCCGAGAGCGTCACCGCGACACCCTTCTCCGTGCGCACGACGGCCTCCGCGCGAGACCGCGACATGACGTGCATGCCGAGGCGCTTGAACTCGTGCTCGATGACGGTCGCGGCGTCGGGATCCTCGCCCGGCAGCACCTGATCCCGGCTCGACACGAGCGTGACCTCGGCCCCGAGCGTTCGGTACGCGTTGGCGAACTCGGCACCGGTGACGCCCGAGCCGACGACGATGAGGTGCTCGGGAACGGCGGGCAGGTCGTAGAGCTGCTTCCAGGTGAGGATGCGCTCGCCGTCGGGCTTCGCCGAGTCGAGCTCGCGCGGGCTGGCTCCCACGGCGAGCACCACGGTGTCGGCCTCGATACGGTCGAAGTCGGTGCCCTCCTCGCCGACGGCGGTCGAGACCACGACAGCGCCGACGCCGTCGAGGCGGCCCTCGCCCTGCACCACGCGCACACCCGCCTCTTCGAGGGTGCGCAGCATGTCGACCGACTGCGCGCCGGCCATGGCCAGCAGGCGCTTGTTCACCGCCGAGAGGTTGATCGCGATCTCGGGGCGCACGGGCTTGCCGTCGCCGCCCGGCACGAACGCCTGCACGCCGAGCCGACCGCCGTTGCGCACCGCCTGCGCCGCGCCCGCCGTCGCGATGAGGCTCTTCGAGGGCACCACGTCGGTGAGTACGGCCGAACCGCCGACACCGCTTCGCTCGATGAGCGTGACCTCGGCATCGAGCTGCGCTCCCGTGAGAGCCGCTTCATACCCGCCCGGGCCGCCGCCGATGACGACGATCCGGTGCTTGCGTTCGTTTGATTTCGCCATGGGTTCAAGTCTAGGAGGTTGTGACCGCGTCGGGTAGCGCTCCGCGCTGCCGGATCCATGCGGCCAGGCCGTCACCTGTCATACGCGGTGTCGCATAAGCCCTATGATCGTAGACAGGAACTTCGCGCCCGGCCCATGGGCCGGTCCCGTCCACAATGATGTCGAAAGGACAGCCACTGATGGCCAAGGCAGTCGGCACCCTCGCCAATTCCGTAACCCTCGAGCGCGATCCCGGTATGCCGTCGAGCACCTGGCGTGCTCGCAGTGACGCCTGGGAGTACCTGCGGTTCGCGGTGAAACGGCTGGCGCTGAGCGACGGCGACATCGAAACGCTCTCGACCGACGCCGAGCTCTTCCGCTCGCTGCGCGCGCTTGAGACCATGGAGATGTACTGGGCGGGTTTCGGGCAGCGGTACGTGCGCGAGATCGGCGAACTGCTCGAAGGCGGCGAGTTCCACGAGGCACTGGATCTCATCGGCCGCGTCGTGCACCGCCTGCGCGGCGAGACCGTGGCCGACGAACCCCGCGATGACCTGCTCGACGAGACCGAGCGGCTCGAACTGGTGACCGACAACGATCCGCGCCCCCGCTTCGAGGTGCTGGTCGTCGACGAGACCACTCCCGCAGACCGCGACCAGATTCGCACCGAGACGATTCGGCTGCGCGCCCCCGCAGACACCTTCATCTACGAGTACGTGATCGTGCCCTCGGCCGACGATGCGATCGCGGCGGTGCTGACCAATCCGAACATTCTGGCCTGCGTCGTCCGCCCCGGCTTCAGCGACAAGACGCGGCAGAAGCTGAGCCGCGACCTGTTGGAGTCGATCCGCCTGGTACGCGCCGAGGTGCACACATCGCACGCCTCGGCGCGCTCCTCGCTGGCATCGGTGCAGCGGGTGATGGGCCTGGCCGACACGCTCGCCGTGATTCGCCCCGAACTCGACCTGTACCTGATGGCGGGCGCGCACGTGGAAGATCTGGCGGGTGCCCTGACGCGCAGGTTCCGCCGCGTGTTCCGCCGCGAGGATCAGCTCGAGCTGCACCTCTCGCTGCTGCGCCGCGTGTCGCACCTGTACGACGCGCCGTTCTTCTCCGCGATCCAGGGCTATGCCCGTCGTCCGGTGGGAGTGTTCCACGCGCTGCCCATCGCGCGCGGCGGGTCGGTCGTGAACTCGAAGTGGATCAAAGACCTCGTCGATTTCTACGGCCTCAACCTGCTCCTGGCAGAGACCTCCGCCACCTCGGGCGGCCTGGACTCGCTGCTCGCCCCGACGGGTCCGATCAAGAAGGCGCAGCAGCTCGCGGCGCGCGCGTTCGGCGCGAAGCACACCTACTTCGTCACCAACGGCACCTCGACCGCGAACAAGATCGTGCACCAGGCCCTCGTCGCACCCGGCGACGTGGTGCTGGTGGATCGCAACTGCCACAAGTCGCACCACCACGCGATGGTGCTCACCGGTGGCCGCCCCGCCTATCTCGAGGCGTACCCCCTCAACGACTACGCTTTCTACGGAGCCGTTCCGCTGTCGAGCGTGAAGCAGATGCTCCTCGACTACCGCGCCGCGGGGCGTCTCGACGAGGTGCGCATGGTCACGCTCACCAACTGCACCTTCGACGGCATCGTCTACGATCCCGAGCGCGTCATGGCCGAGTGCCTCGCCATCAAGCCCGACCTCGTGTTCCTGTGGGACGAGGCCTGGTTCGCGTTCGCCGCGTTCCACCCCGTTACCCGCCGCCGCACCGCGATGGCCTCCGCGAAAGAGCTCGAGGCCCGCCTCAAAACCTCCGCGCACGCCAGCGCCTACCGCGAGCAGCAGGCGAGGCTCTGGAACGAGGATGGCACCCCAGTCCCCGACGAGGTGTGGCTCGAAGAGCGGCTGATCCCGGCCCCCGACTCCCGCATTCGCGTGTACGCCACCCAGTCGACCCACAAGACCCTCACCGCGCTCAGGCAGGGGTCGATGATCCACATCTACGACCAGGACTGGGTGCGCGAGGCGGAGGAGCCCTTCCACGAGGCGTTCATGACGCACACCTCCACCTCGCCGAACTACCAGATCCTCGCCTCCCTCGACCTCGGGCGTCGGCAGGTCGAGTTCGAGGGGTACGCACTCGTGCAGCGCCAGCTCGACCTCGCCACCAGCCTGTCGCAGGCCATCGCCCGGCACCCGCTGCTGCGCCGCACCTACCGGGTGCTCTCGGCCACCGAGCTCATTCCGCAGTCGCTGCGCCAGACCCGACGCCCCATGCCGCTGCGCGACGGCCTCGCCACCATGTGGCACGCGTGGGCGACCGACGAACTCGTCATCGACCCCTCCCGCATCACCGTCGAGATCACCCGCACCGGCGTCTCGGGCGACACGTTCAAGCACGAGCACCTCATGAACCTGTACGGCATCCAGGTCAACAAGACCAGCCGCAACACCGTCCTCTTCATGACCAACATCGGCACCACCCGCTCCGCGATCGCCTACCTCATCGAGGTGCTCGTGAAGCTCGCGGAGCGCTTCCAGGATGAGCAGGAGCAGCGGGATCCCGAGCTTCCCCTTCCCGAAGAAGCCGTCATGCCGCCCATGCCCGACTTCAGCGCCTTCGCCCCGGAATACGGTGCCGAAGATCCCCGCCTCATCGACGGCGACATACGCACCCCCTTCTTCAGGGGCCAGCAGCGCCGCTTCGTCGAGCACGTCTCGCCCGAACAGCTCCTGGAGCGCATCGGGCGCGGCGAGCAGCCCGTCTCGGCCGGCTTCGTCACGCCCTACCCGCCCGGCTTCCCCGTGCTCGTTCCCGGCCAGGTCATCACCCGCGAGATCATCGACTTCATGTCGGCGCTCGACACCCGGGAGATCCACGGCTACGACGCCCGCCGCGGCTACCGCGTGCTGCGCGACTGAGGTCGTGACCGGCGCGGGTGCGGGCTGCTTCTATGCTGGTGGTGTGAGCACAGAGCAGGATCCCGCAGCCCTCGCCCGCGAAGCCGCTTCGTCGATCGCGCGCATCTCCGGTGTCGAGCAGCACGACCTCGCGCTGACCCTCGGCAGCGGCTGGGGCAAGGCGGCCGACGTGATCGGGGAGACCGTCGCCGCGATCCCGGCCGCCGAGGTGCCGGGTTTTCACGTGTCGGGGGTGCCGGGGCACTCCGGCACGCTGCGGTCGATCCGCCTCGCGAGCGGCAAGCACGCCCTCGTCATCGGCGCGCGCACCCACTTCTACGAGGGCCGCGGCGTGCGCGCGGTCGTGCACGGCGTGCGCACCGCCGCCGCGACCGGGGCGCGCACGATGATTCTCACGAACGGCGCGGGCGGCGTCGACCCCGCGTTCAAGGCCGGGGAGCCCGTACTCATTTCGGACCACATCAACCTCACCGCGGCCTCCCCCGTCGAGGGCGCGAACTTCATCGACCTCACCGACCTGTACGCGACCCGACTGCGCGATATCGCGCGCGAGGTCGAACCTTCACTGCAGCAGGGCGTCTACGTGCAACTCCCCGGCCCGCACTACGAGACGCCCGCCGAGATTCACTACTTGCGCACCATCGGCGGTCAGATCGTGGGCATGTCGACGGCCCTCGAAGCCATCGCGGCGCGGCAGGCCGGCATGGAGGTGCTGGGGCTCTCGCTCATCACCAACCCCGCCGCAGGCATGGGTGACCCGCTCAGCCACGAAGAGGTGCTCGCCGAGGGCAGAGCCGCAGAGCCGCGCCTCGCCCGGCTGCTCGCCGATCTCGTCGGGCGGCTGTGACGACAGCGCCCCTCCTGCCTCCCCAGCAACCGCCGGCCGAGTGAGGCGCGATTCCGAACCGTACGTTCGTATGAAGCGCCGCCGCGATTCGGTGAGAACGTCTGCTGCTCGCACCCGATCCCGATCGCTAGGCTGAACAGCAGCGCCGGCGGCGCGCCGGCTCGGCCGCTCAGCGGCACGGCAGCGCGCCGACACAGCGGCGCAAGCAGCCCCGCGCAACCAACTCAGCCTCGATCTCAAAAGGAAAACACATGGGAGAGCACACGCAGTCGGTCGACGTCGTCGTCATCGGTGCCGGGTTCGCCGGCCTCATCACTTCCCGCGAACTCGGCAGGGAAGGCTTCGATGTGCTCACGCTCGAGGCTCGGGATCGCATCGGCGGCCGCACCTGGACCGATTACCGGCTGGGCCACGACCTCGAACTCGGAGCGAACTGGGTGCACTGGGTGCAGCCGCACGTGTGGGCCGAGATGACCCGCTACGGCCGCGGCATCGTGCGCAGCCCGAAGGCCGAGGAGGCGTACTGGCGCTCAGCCGACGGCACGCCCCGCAAGGGAACGCTCGAAGAGTTCATGGCGCTCATCGACCGCGGTGAGTATCTGGTGACGGAGGACGTGCGCGCGGCGATGCCGCGCGGCGTCGAGCCGACCGTGGGCGAGATTCGGGATCTGGATCACCTCACCATTCAAGACCGATTCGACTCGCTCGACCTCGGCGTTGAAGCTCGGATCGCGAGCGAAGCCGTGTGGGCAGGGCACGTGAATGCTCCCCTCGACCAGACGGGACTCTCGAGCGCGTTCCGCTGGACCTCAGCCACCGGCGGGCACTGGCAGCTCATGCACGAGGCATCGGCGACCTACCGCATGGTCGACGGCATGCGAGCCTTCACCGATCTCATCGCCGCCGATATTCCCGGCGAGATCCGCCTGAACACCGCCGTCGCCTCTGTGACGCAGCACGGTGAGGGTGCAGGCGAGGGCTCCGGCGATGATTCCGAGGCGTACGTCGTCGTAGAGACCGTCGCGGGCGAGCGCATCCGTGCCCGTCGGGTCGTGTGCACGCTGCCCGTCAACGCGATCGACGGGATCCGCTTCGAGCCCGCACTGCCCGAGGTGTGGCAGCGGCAGAACTCCGAGACCGTCGCATCGCAGGGCACCAAGGTGTGGATGCGGGTCGAGGGGCACGTGCCCCGGTTCTTCGCCTACGCCAGCCAGCATGACCCGTTCTCAGTCGTGAAGGCCGAGTTCTACTGCGCGGACGAGCGCGGCAACTACACCGTCCTCGTGGGCTTCGGAGCAGACCACACGCGTATCGACCTCGACGACATCGCAACCGTGCAGGCGGGGGTCGACACCTGCATCGCGGGCATCACCGTGACCGAGGTCGAAGCCCACGACTGGATGACCGACCCCCTCTCCAAGAACACCTGGATGACCCACCGCCCGCACCAGCTCACCCGCGATCTCGACGCACTGCAGCAGCCGGCCGGGGCCGTGCACTTCGCCACGACCGACAACGCGAATCTCTGGGGCGGTTTCATCGACGGGGCGATCGAGAGCGGGCTGCGCGAGTCACGACGCATCACCACAGCCCTTCGACCCCGCACACTTTAGGCGGTCGAGTGCAGCGCGCACATTAGGTGGTTGAGCGAAGCGCGGAGCGCGCAATTTAGGTGGTTGAGCGGAGTCGCGTAGCGACGCAGTCGAAACCACCGAGCAGGAGCTTCCCCGAAAAGTTTCGGTGCGTAGTTTCGACTGCGTCGCCCTGCGGTCGACTCCGCTCAACCACCTATAAAGAGAAGTGACGCGCCCGACAAATTGCTGCACATGAGGTGGTCGAGCGGAGGCCGCAGCGCGCAGTCGCAATCACCGCACGCATTAGGTGGTCGAGCGAAGCGCGGAGCGCGCAGTCGAAACTACCGAGCAGGAGCTTCCCCGAAAAGTTTCGGTTTGTAGTTTCGACTGCGTCGCCCTGCGGTCGACTCCGCTCAACCACCTAAAAACGCTCCGCTCAACCACCTAAAAGCAATCAGGTGGTCGATTCTCCTGCCTCTCCGGTGTCGACGAGCAGCACGCCCGAGGAGATGTCCCACTTCATGGTGACGTTGTCTCCGCGGTTGTGGATGCGGGCGTCTTGTCCGAGGCGCACGGCTCCTTCGGTACCGTCTGGGAGACGGACCGTGTAGCGGCGAGACGCTCCGAGGTAGGTGACGTCGAGGATGGTGACCGGGATCGCGTTCTCGTGCTCGAGTGCCGGGGTGTCGGCGGGCTCCAGGCGCAGGTTCTCGGGTCGGATCAGGATCGCGAGGTCGTCGGCACCGAGGTGGCAGTTGGCGACGACCCGGTGACCCGCGACGTCGAGCGCGGTCTGTCGTTCTCCGATCGGGATCCCCTTGCCGAGCAGCACGGTCGACTCTCCGAGAAAGCGCCCGACGAAGAGGGTCTTCGGTGCCTCGTAGAGGTCTTCGGAGGTGCCGACCTGCTCGATCTTGCCGTTGTTGAAGACCGCGATGCGGTCGGACATCGACAGCGCTTCCTCCTGGTCGTGGGTGACGTACACGAACGTCGACCCGACCTCGCGGTGGATGCGCTTGATCTCGGCCTGCAGCCACTCGCGCAGCTTCTTGTCGAGCGCACCGAGGGGCTCGTCCATCAGCAGCACGCGCGGCTCGTAGACGAGTGCGCGTGCGAGGGCGACGCGCTGCTGCTGCCCGCCCGACAGCTCGGACGGGTAGCGGTCGCCGTACTCGCCCATGCGCACCATGCCGAGTGCATCGCCCACTTTCTGCTTCTGCACGTTCTTCGGCATCTTGCGGCGCTGCAGCGGGTAGGCGATGTTCTCGGCCACGGTTTTGTGGGGGAACAGCGCGTAGTTCTGAAACACCATGCCGATGTCGCGCTTGTGCGGGGGCAGCTTGGCGACGGGCCTGCCGTAGATGTGCAGGTGCCCCTCGGTGACCGAGGTGAAGCCCGCGATCATGTTGAGCGTGGTGGTCTTGCCCGACCCCGAGGGGCCGAGGAAGGTCATGAACTCGCCCGGCTCGATCACGAGGTCGATCTCGTCGACCACGGCTTTGTCGCCGTAGCGCTTGGTGACCTGCTGCAGGCTGATGCCTGCGTCGCCGATCTGGTGGATCACCGACGTGCTGAGACCCTCGGATCGGAGCTCTTGCTCGTCGGGGAGGTTGTTGGTCGTTGCGTTCACGCGACTGGCCGCTTTCTCTTTCGTGTGGCGAACTGCGCGATGAGCATCACGACCACCGAGGTGAGCATCGTGATCACCGCCACCGCAGCCACGGTCGGGTCGTTCGTTTGAGTGACGCTGTTGAAGATCTTCACGGGCAGCGTCTGCAGTGACGGGGACTGGATGAACAGGGAGAGGATCACCTCGTCGAACGAGGTGACGAACGCGAACAGCGCGCCGGCGGTCACGCCCGGAGCGATCAGCGGCAGCGTGATCGAGAAGAAGGTCTGCACCCTCCCCGCGCCCAGAGAGGCCGAGGCCTGTTCCAAGCGCGGATCCAACCCCTGCAGCGAGGCCATCACGTTGGTGATCACCAGCGGCATCGCCACGATGGTGTGCGCCAGCACGAACCCCGGCAGAGTGCCCAGCAGGTTCATGCGCAGGAACAGCGAGTACAGGCCGACGGCGAGCACGATGCCCGGCACGATCAGGGGCAGCAGGAAGTACCCCTCCATCAGCCCCTTGCCGCGAAACTTGACCTTCGACAGACCCAGCGAGGCGAGCACGCCCACCGCCGTTGCCACGATCATCGTCAGCAGCGCCACCTGCAGCGACGCGCCCAGCGCCTTCAACCACGAGATGTCGGTGAAGAAGTTCTCGTACCAGCGGGTCGAGAACCCCTTCGGCGGAAAGTTGAACGATGACGCTTCGTTGAACGACATCGGCACGATGACGAGCGTCGGCACGATCAGCCACAGCACGATCAGCACCGCGAACGCTCCGAGAATACGCTTCGAGGTCATTACTTCTCCACCCCCGGGAACAGGCTGCCGCCCCTGTTGAAGCGCGACACGATCACCAGGATCAGGATGGTGCACACCAGCAGGAAGATGCCGAGCGCCGTGCCCTGGCCCCACATCAGGAAGACCGAGATCTGCTGCTGGATCAGCGCCGAGATCATGATCTCCTTCGACGAGCCCAGCAGCGCGGGGATGATGTAGAAGCCGAGCCCGAGGATGAACACGGTCACGCCGCCGGAGAAGATGCCCGGCTTCGACAGCGGCAGGTACACCGTGAAGAACGCGGTCACCGGTTTGGCACCCAGGTTCGACGCCGCGGGCAGCAGTCGCTTATCGATCTTCGCCATCGACGAATACAGCGGCAGCACCATGAACGGCAGCAGCACCTGCGACATGCCGAGGGCCACACCGAACGTCGTGCGGATGAGCGGCACCGGGCCGATCCCGAACCACGCCATGAGCGCGCCGTTGATGGGTCCGGTGTCTTGCAGCAGCACCATCCACGCCAGCGTGCGCACCAGGATCGAGGTCCACAGCGGCATCATGATGAACAGCTGCATCATGTTGCGCGTGCGATCCGACACGATCGTCATGAGGTAGGCGTAGGGGTAGGCCAGCAGCAGGCACACGATGGTCACCAGGATCGCGGTGCCGAACGTGCGCGCGACGACGTTGATATTCGCCTCGGTGGTGAACAGCCAGACGTAGTTCTGAATGCCCGGCTTGGGGTCGGTCACCGAACGGATGAAGACATCGATCAGCGGTGCCAGGAAGAACAGAGTGACGATGACGAATGCCGGAATGAGCAGCAGAAGCGGACGCCAGTTCTTAGGCCCCCGCTTCCGCTGCCCTTCAGCACCCGCACCGGAGGCCGCGATGGCCTCAGTGCTGGGGTCGGACATGATGGTCAGCTGCCGCTACCCGTGACCCAAGCGGCCCACGCGGCGGAGAGGGCATCGTAGTTCTCGACCCAGAAGTCGACGTTCGGGGCGATGCCGGTGTCGAGGTGGTCGGTGGTCATCCACTCGCTGAGCAGGTCGTCGAGCTTCGGCTTGGCGTCGACGTTGACCCCGCCGTAGGAGGTGAGCTCGGTCATCTTGGCCTGCTGCTCGGCACCGAGGGAGTAGTTGACCGCGGCGAAGGCGGCCTGCTTGTCCTTGACGCCCTTGGGGATGCCGTTCGAGTCGACCATGATCATCCACTCGTCCCACATCGGGGCGACCGGAGCACCCGCGGCGGCGGCACCGTAGCCGCGCCCCGACCACACGAGCCCCATCACGGCCTCGCCCGCTTCGAGCTGCTGCTGCGCCTGAGCGCCCGTGGTCCACCCGATGACATTGTCACCGAGGTTGCGGTACATGTCGAATGCGCTGTCGATGTCGTCGACCTTCAGGTCTTTGACGTCTTTGCCCTGCGCTGCGAGCGCGAACTCGACCGTCTGCGGGTCGACGTACGTCGAGTTGCTCACGGTGCGCTTGCCCGGGAACTTCTTCGTGTCGAAGAAGTCGGCCGCGCTCGTGGGAGGGTTGTCGCCGAACTTGTCGGTGTTGTAGACGAGCACGAGGCCGTAGAGAATCTGCGGAACCATGCACTTGTCGGTGATGGTGCCCTCGGGAACCTTCGAGGTGTCGACCTGATCGTAGTCGTACTCCTCGTACAGCGTGCCGCAGCCGCGAGCGGTGTCGAACTGGGTCGTGTTGACGATGTCCCAGCTGACATTGCCGCTGTCGACCATGGCCTTGAGCTTGCCGGCGTCGAACGCGTCTTGCAGCACGGTGGCACCTGATGCCGCTGCGAACGGATCCCACAGTGCCTCGGTCTGCCCGTCTTGGAACACGCCGCCCGACCCGGCGAACGTCAGTGTGACGCCCTCGAACGCGTCTTTCTTGACCTCGCCCGCGACGGGCTTGCCGAGATCGCGCTCGGGAGCCTTTTCGGCCTCACCGCCGCCTCCGCCGCTGCAACCGACCAGCGTGAGTGCCAGCGCAGCCGCACCCGCGACGAGCGTCAGCCCACGCCTGGCCTTCGATTTTTGCAAAGTGGTCATGTGTTTCCTCACTTCATCGTGGTGATCCCGCGAGTGGTGCGCGCGGGAGCCGGATCGTGAGATCCGTAGTTGCCGGATGTGGCAAGTGGGTTCGACGCTACCCGCAGCCACCGACATCGAACGCGCGGCGTGACTGCTTCGTTACCCCAGCGGCCGAGTTTCATAGATTCGTACGTCCGCCCGCCGCGCGGTAGTACAAACATAAGGATTCGCGCCATCTTGCCGGTCGAGAAGCCCACTGCGCCGTTCCGCTTCATTACGATGGAGTGCGCCACACACCGCAGTAGGGGCTGTTCGAGGAGGAGCACGCATGGACGTCATCGTGATCGGAGCGGGGCTCGCCGGCCTCACCGCGGCCTGGGAGCTCGGCAAGGCCGGGCACGACTGCACGATGCTCGAGGCCCGCGACCGGGTCGGCGGGCGCACCTGGTCGCAGCGGCTCGACAACGGCGAGGTGACCGAGCGCGGCGGCGAGTACGTCTTTCCGACCGAGTTCGAGATTCGGCGGCTGTCGGCCGAGGTGGGCGTGCCGATCATGTCGCACAACGTGCGCTACGGGCGACGCACCGTGAACGGCCGCGTCATCTCGTTCGCCGAGCTCGGCGAGACGAACGAGCGGGTGGGGGCGACACTGCGGGCGATGCTTGCCGACGGCGAGCGCGAGGTCTCGCTCGAGCGTGCCTTCGCGGAGGCGCTGGGTGCCGACTACCGGCTGGATCCGGTGTACCGTCGCACGACGACCTCCGCGGCGGCCGATCCCTCGCTCGTGAGCGCCGAGGCCGTGCTGCTGCACGAGTCGTCGACCGTGAACGGCTACATCGAAGACGGCGGCCGCTTCGTGGGCGGCAATCAGGCGCTCTCGCTCGAGCTGGCTCGGAGGCTGGGAGATCGCGTTCGCCTCGAACACCCGATCGTCGGCCTCGACCAGTCGGAGCGCGGCGTGCAGGTCGCGCTCGCCGATGGCACGCGGCTCGACGCCGACGCCGCCGTGGTGGCGGTACCGCTGCCGATCCTGCGCGAACTCGAGCTCGGTTTCGCACTGCCCGAGGCTCAGCAGCGCGCGCTGGATCACCGCTTCATGGGCGTCGCCGCGAAGCTCGGGGTGCCGCTCGCGCGCGTGGACGACGACATCGCGCTGCAGAATCCCGAGCACACCTGGTGGTCGTGGCGTTCGCTGTCGATCGACGGCGAGCACCGCATCGACGCGCTCTCGTCGTTCGCCGGCGGGCCGTTCGCGCTCGACGCGCTGGGGGTGGATCGCGGCCCGGAGGGCTGGGTGCGCGCGCTGCAGCAGATGCGGCCGCAGCTCGAGATCGACGGCGAGGTGCTCCTCACCACCTGGGCCGATGACCCGTGGACGAGAGGATCGTACTCGGCGGCGTCGCTCGCGTGGGATCCCGTCGACGCCACCGCGTTCGCCGAGGCCGCGGGCCGCGTCGCGATCGCGGGCGAGCACACCGGTCTCGCGCAGTCTCTCTCGGGGGCCGTGGCCTCGGGATACCGGGCGGCCGCCGCGATCGAGCGGGCGAGCGCGGGCGCGTGAGGTCATACGAACGTATGAACTCACGTATGATCGCCGCATGACCTTCACTGTCAGGTCGCTGCTCGATCTTCCCTCGGTGCGCACTATCTCTCTGACTCCGGGGGTGGGTGAGGATCGGGCGATCACGTGGGCGCACGTGTGCGAACTCGGCGATCCGTGGCGCTGGCTCGGCCCGGGCGCGCTGGTGATGACGGTCGGCATCGGCGTGCCCGACAGCACCGACGAGCAGTGCGCCTACCTGAAGGGCATGTACGATGCCGGGATCGCAGCGGTGACGATCGACGAGAAGATGCCCGATACGCCCTTCACCGAGCCGGCGCTGGCATACGCGGCCTACCTCGGCTTTCCGGTGCTGCAGACCGCCTACGAGGTGCCCTACATCACGCTCGCGATGGCCGTGGCGGGCGCGGTGCAGGAGGATCGGGCCGCGCACGTGCGGCAGACGGAGCAGCTGCACGGGTCGCTGCTGCTGGCCGAGCTGTGCGACGGTTCGGTGCCGTCGGCTCCCGCTGCCAGGCTCGTCGCGACCTACGACGTGGAGCCGCCGTACATGCTCGCTGCCTCGCAGACCGAAGACGCGCGGGCCACGCTCGACCGGGTGCACGACGCCTTTGCTCGGGATCGAGTGCCCGCACTCGCCACGATCAAAGATCGCCAGGTGCTCATCCTCGCCGAAACCGGAGGATCGCTCGAGAAGGTGCTCGAATCGCTGAACGACGAGCAGACCCGCATCGGGGTGAGCGCGCAGTTTCAGAAGCTCGAAGACCTGCCGAACGCGCTGCGCCAGGCGCGCAGCGCCCTGATCCGGAACCACCGCAGCGGTCGCGTGATGCACTTCGAAGAGCACGAACCCACCTCGCTCTTTCTCCCCAGCAGCAACGAGCAGCTGCGCAGCATCGCCGACCAGGTGCTCGGCCCGCTGCGCACCTACGACGAGCAGCGCGGCACGGCGCTCACCCAGACGCTGCGCGTGTTTCTTGAGGAGAACCGCAGCTGGGTGCGGGCCTCCGAGCGGCTCTTCGTGCACCGGCAGACCCTGATCGCCCGCGTCTCGCGCATCGAGAAGATCATCGATCGCGACCTCTCCTCCATCGAGGACACGGCGGAGTGCTGGCTCGCGGTGCAGGCCGCCATCGTCTGCGGCAACCTCGAAGCCGACGACACCGCTCCGAGCGCCGAGGGCGGGGGCTCGGGTGGCGCGGGCGCGGGCGCGGGCTCGGGCTCGGGCTCGGGCTCGGCGAGCTCAGACGGGGCGTGAAACCCGGGATCCAACCGCCCACGAGGCGCGTCACTCCGGCATCCCGCCCCGTGTCCCGCCGCGGGGTGGTAGCTTGAGAGAACTTCGGCTCAGCGCTGAGAGAGGGAGAGACGACTTATGGGCACACCCGAGGGAGCACCCCCGCGGTCCGCAGCTCACGGAGCGGCGGAGACCGCCGACGAGGCGACGGGCGCGGAAGCCGGCAGCGCAGAAGCCGGCAGCGCAGAGACCGGGGCTGAGGCAGCGGCAGCAGCGGAGGCCGAAGCGGCTGAAATCGTCGAACGCGCCGCACTGATCTCCACCGCGCGCGCCTGGGCCGAGCAGGATTTCGACCTCGCGACGCGCACCGAGGCCCACCGCCTCATCGCCGCCGCCGACCGCGGGGACGCCCGGGCCTTCGACGAGCTGCGCAGCGCGTTCTCCGGTCGCCTCGCCTTCGGCACCGCCGGGCTGCGCGGACGGCTCGGTGCCGGCCCGCACCGCATGAACCGCGTGGTGGTCTCGCAGACGAGCGCGGGGTTCGCAGCGTACCTGCTGCAGCGGGCGAGCGTCGGCCGCGCCGCAGCGCCGCCCTCGGTCGTGATCGGCTACGACGGGCGCGTGGGCTCCGACGTCTTCGCCGTCGACGCCGCCGAGATCATGGCCGCTGCCGGCGTGCGGGTGTTCCTCATGCCGGAGGCCGGCCCCACTCCCCTCACCGCGTTCGCGGTGCGCCACCTCGGCGTCTCCGCCGGAGTCATGATCACCGCGAGCCACAATCCGCCGCGCGACAACGGCTACAAGGTGTACCTCGGCGACGCCGACAACGGATCCCAGATCGCGCCGCCCGTCGACGCCGAGATCGCAACGCTCATCGAGCGCGTGGCAGAGCGGCCGGTGTCAGAGCTCAGGCGATCAACCGGCTACACCGTGCTCGGCCCCGGCGTCGCCGACGCCTACGTCGCCGAGACCGCCTCGGCTGTTCTCGCGGGGCTCCCCAAGGCCCCGGACGACCCCGGAGTCGCCCTGGGAACCGGCACCGACCTCACCGTCGTCTACACGGCGATGCACGGCGTCGGCTCGAAGCTCGCCCAGCGGGTGTTCCTCTCGTGCGGGCTGCCGTCGGTGATCCCGGTCGTCGAGCAGGATCGCCCCGACGGCCTCTTCCCCACCGTCGACTTTCCCAACCCGGAAGAGCCCGGCGCACTCGATCTGGCCTACCGCACCGCGCGCAGGGCGGGGGCCGACCTCGTGGTCGCGCACGATCCCGACGCCGACCGGCTCGGCCTCGCCCTCCCCCACCCCGATGAGCGCAGCGGCTACCGTCGCCTCACCGGCAACGAGATCGGGCTGCTGCTCGGCTGGCGAGCCGCCGAACGCGAGGTGGCGCGCGCGGCCATCGCCGAGAGAGCACCCTCCGGAGCCCTCGCCTGCACCATCGTGTCGTCACCCGCGCTGCGCGCGGTCGCAGCCGACTACGGCCTCGACTACGCCGAGACGCTCTCGGGTTTCAAGTGGGTGTCGCGCGTGCCGAACCTCGTCTTCGGCTACGAGGAGGCCCTCGGCTACCTTTCCCACCCGAGCGTCGTCTCCGACAAGGACGGCATCTCCGCGAGCGCCGACGCCATCGCTATGGTGCGCGAGCTCGCCGCCCGGGGCCGCACGGTGTGGGATCTGCTCGACGAGGCCAGCGAACGCTTCGGGCACTTCGCCAGCGCCCAGGTAATACTGCGGCTCGATTCGATGCCCGCGGCGAGCGCCCTCGCGGCCCGTGTGCGGCGGGATCCGCCGAGCGAGCTCGGCGACGTCTCGGTCACCGCCACGCGCGACCTGCTGACCGACCCGCTCGCCGACGTACCCGCAGACGTGCTGCGCTACGACCTCGCCGACGGATCCCGCGTCATGATCCGCCCGAGCGGCACCGAACCGAAGCTCAAGATCTACCTCGACACCTTCAGCGACAAGGGGGAGGGCGAGGGCAGCGCGCGCAAACGCCGCAAGGCCGCCGCGCGCACCCTCGCCGACCTCGAAGCCGCGGTGCGGGCGTACCTCGAAGGGCTGCGGGAGTAGCGGGTCGCTCCCCGCCCGGCCCCCAGCCGTTCCCCCCCCCCACCCCCGGCCGCCCCCCACCCCCGCCCCCCCCCCCCCACCCCGCGAGCGCCCCACCCGGCGCCTACCAAACAGCCCCGCCCCCCCACCCCCCGCGTCACGACGCCCCGGCGCCCCCCAACCACCCCC
>JBKEBN010000140.1:0-12615 GCA_047973175.1 Leucobacter sp. | reverse complement strand
GGGAGGCGTCGAAGCCGTCGCGCACGATGCCGGCGTCGCCCGAGTGCGGGCCCGCGCCCGTCGTGAGCACGCCCACGAAGATGGTGATCGCCATGAACAGCGTGCTGACGTGGGTGAGGATGGCGAATGCTCGGGGCACCGCGCGCTCCCGCGGGCCGGGCGCGTCGTACGCGCGCACGAGGTACGCGGCCGTGAGGCACACCAGCAGCACCGACACGATGTAGTGGAAGCCGACCAGGTTGGCGTTGAGGTGCAGCCAGACGATGACGCCGCCCACGACGGCCTGCAGCAGCACCAGGGCGAGCACGACCGACGACAGCGCGATCAGGTCGCCGCGCCGCCGCAGCATCAGGCTGAGCACGAACACGATCACCGCGAAGAGCAGGATCGGCCCGCTGATGGTGCGGTTGCCGAACTCGATCGCGCCGTGGATGCCCAGCTCGGGGGTGGTCACGAGAGAGCCGGGGGTGCAGAGCGGCCATTCCGAGCAGCCGAGACCCGAGCCGGTGAGGCGCACGGCGCCGCCCGTGGCGATGATCACCACGTTCAGCACGAACGAGATCCAGGTCGAGATCCGGAGGAAGCGGCTCGGTTCCGTGCGTTCGCGTCGGGCGGGTGCGGCGGTCGGCGTGCTCGCGCTGGACAACGCGTCTCCTCTCGTGGGCCTCCCGAGATCAGCCCCTTCCGGGGCGCGTCCCTGCCGAATCGGGCGGGAGGCTGTAGAATGGGAAGCTGTGGTTGCGTACGGCGAACCGGCGATCGATGCGAGGCATCGCGTCGGCGCGGTTCCGTCCGAAGCCCAGACTACTGCACCGGTGCAGGGCACGATCTGCGAGCGCGAGGTTTTCGCGTGCACGGGGAGCGCCCTGACCGGCGAGGACGAATATTGAGGGAGGGATCATGCCAGAGGTATTGATCGACCGACCCGAGCTCGAGGGCTTGGGCCAGTACGAGTTCGGCTGGCACGACAGCGATGAGGCGGGCGCCGCGGCGCAGCGAGGACTCAACGCGGATGTCGTGCGCAACATCTCCGGGCTGAAGAACGAGCCGGAGTGGATGCTGCAGCGGCGGCTCAAGGCCCTGCAGATCTTCGGGCGCAAGCCGATGCCGACCTGGGGCGCCGACCTCACGGAGATCGACTTCGACAACATCAAGTACTTCGTGCGTTCCACGGAGAAGCAGGCCACCACCTGGGAGGAGCTGCCGGACGACATCAAGGAGACCTACGAGAAGCTCGGCATCCCGGAGGCGGAGCGGCAGCGCCTCGTGGCCGGCGTCGCGGCGCAGTACGAGTCGGAGGTCGTCTACCACCAGATCCGCGAGGATCTCGAGACCCAGGGCGTGCTCTTCCTCGACACCGACACGGCGCTCAGGGAGCACCCCGAGTTCTTCGAGGAGTACTTCGGCACGGTCATCCCGTCGGGCGACAACAAGGTCGCCGCGCTTAACACGGCCGTGTGGTCGGGCGGCTCGTTCGTGTACGTGCCGAAGGGCGTGCATGTGGAGATCCCGCTGCAGGCCTACTTCCGCATCAACACGGAGAACATGGGCCAGTTCGAGCGCACGCTCATCATCGCCGACGAGGGCAGCTACGTGCACTACATCGAGGGTTGCACGGCCCCGATCTACAAGTCCGACTCGCTGCACTCGGCCGTCGTCGAGATCATCGTGAAGAAGAACGCCCGCGTGCGCTACACCACGATCCAGAACTGGTCGACCAACGTCTACAACCTCGTCACCAAGCGCGCCATCGCCGAAGAGGGCGCGACGATGGAGTGGGTCGATGGCAACATCGGCTCCAAGGTCACCATGAAGTACCCGTCGATCTACCTGACCGGCGAGCACGCCAAGGGCGAGACCCTCTCGGTCGCCTTCGCCGGCCCCGGCCAGCACCAGGACGCGGGTGCGAAGATGATCCACCTGGCACCGCACACCAAGTCGTCGATTCTCTCGAAGTCGATCGCGCGCGGCGGCGGCCGCACCGGCTACCGCGGCGAGGTTCGGGTCGAGTCGAGCGCGCACCATGCCGCCAACTCGGTGGTCTGCGACGCGCTGCTCGTCGACACGATCTCGCGCAGCGACACCTACCCGGCCATCGACATCCGCACCGACGACGCCGAGCTCGGCCACGAGGCCACTGTCTCGCGAGTCAGCGAGAATCAGCTCTTCTACCTGATGAGCCGCGGCCTCGCCGAGGAGGAGGCCATGGCGATGATCGTGCGCGGCTTCATCGAGCCCATCGCCCGCGAGCTGCCCATGGAGTACGCCCTCGAACTGAACAAGCTCATCGAGATGGGCATGGAAGGATCCGTCGGATAATGACCGAAGCTGTTGCAACGAAAGCCGCGCCCGCCGCGCAGGGTGCCCCCGCCCAGCACGGCCTGACCGCGCACTCGGACGGCGACTGGGCGAACCGTGTTCCGGTGCAGACCCGCTCCGAGCGACCCAAGTCGACCGATGTCGCAGACTTCGGGCGCGTGACCGGCCGCGAGGCCGTCTGGAAGTTCACGCCGGTCGCCAAGCTCGACGCTCTGCTGAACGGAGAGGTCGACGGCTCGCGCCTCGCCGTGACCGTCGATTCGGTCGCGGGCATCACCTCCGAGTGGATCGCCCGAGACGACGCTCGCGTCGGCCGCGCGGGCATCCCCGAGGAGCGGGGTTCCGCAGCTGCCTGGAGCGCGTTCGGCGAGGCGCACCTCATCACCGTCACGGGCGATGACGGCGTCACCACCGTGGTCACGCGCGACGCTCTCGGGGCGACCCCGCGCGCCGCGCACACGGTCATCGAGGCGGCTCCGCAGAGCAAGGGCCTGGTGATTCTCGAGAACACGGGATCGGCCCACCTCTCGGAGAACGTCGAGATCGTCGTCGGCGACGGTGCCAACCTCACCGTCGTGTCGGTGCAGCAGTGGGCCGACGACGCGATCCACCTCGCGAGCCACTTCGCCTCTGTCGGTCGCGACGCCTCGCTGACCCACATCGTGGTCTCGCTCGGCGGCGGCGTCGTGCGCCTCAACCCGTCGATCCACCTCGACGGCGAAGGCGCGAACGGCGAAGCCCTCGGCGCGTACTTCGCCGACGCCGGCCAGCACCTGGAGCACCAGGTCTACCTCGACCACAACGCCCCGCACACCCGCAGCCGCGTCACCTACAAGGGCGCGCTGCAGGGCGAGGGCGCGCACACGGTGTGGATCGGCGACGTGCTGATTCGTCAGAACGCCACCGGCACCGACAGCTACGAGCAGAACCGCAACCTGGTGCTCACGGAGGGCACTCGCGCTGACTCGATCCCGAACCTCGAGATCGAGACGGGCGACATCGAGGGTGCGGGCCACGCGAGCGCGACCGGCCGCTTCGACGACGACCAGATCTTCTACCTCCAGAGCCGCGGCATCTCCGAGGAGGAGGCTCGCAAGCTCGTCGTGCGCGGCTTCCTGCTCGAGGTCATCGCCCAGATCGGCGACGAGGCCACCGAGGAGCGGCTGCAGGCGGCCATCGAAGCCGAGCTCGCGGAGAGCGTGCGCTAGTGAGCCGCCACAAGGTGCTCGCGGTGAGCGATCTGGTACAGGATCAGGCGACGCGCGTCGTCATCGAAGAGGTACCGATCGCGATCGTGCTCGACGGGCAGGGTGAAATCCACGCCATCGGCGACACCTGCACCCACGGCGAGATCAGCCTGTCAGAGGGCTTCGTCGAGGGCGACACGCTCGAGTGCTGGGCTCACGGCTCCGCGTTCTCGCTGCGCACCGGCCAACCGCTCAACCTTCCGGCCTACGAGCCGGTCCCCGTCTATGTCGTCGAGATCGAAGACGGCGACGTGTACATCGACCCCCACGTTACGAAAGAGATTGAATAAATGAGCTCCGTTCTCGAGATCAAAGACCTGCACGTCAGCGTCGAGACCGATCAGGGTGAGAAGCAGATCCTGAAGGGTGTCGACCTCACCATTCGTCAGGGCGAGACCCACGCCATCATGGGCCCCAACGGCTCGGGCAAGTCGACCCTCGCTTACGCGATCGCCGGCCACCCGCGCTACGAGGTGACGGGCGGGTCGATCCTGCTCGACGGCGAAGAGGTGCTCGACATGGAGGTGGACGAGCGCGCGCAGGCCGGCCTCTTCCTCGCCATGCAGTACCCGGTCGAGATTCCGGGCGTCACCAACGCCAACTTCCTGCGCACCGCGAAGACCGCGATCGACGGTGAGGCACCCGCCATCCGCACCTGGATGAAAGAGGTGAAGGAGGCCATGAAGAATCTGCGCATGGACGAGTCGTTCGCCTCGCGCAACGTCAACGAGGGCTTCTCGGGCGGTGAGAAGAAGCGCAACGAGATTCTGCAGCTCGAACTGCTGCAGCCGAAGTTCGCGGTGCTCGACGAGACCGACTCGGGCCTCGACGTCGACGCGCTCAAGATCGTCTCGGAGGGCGTGAACCGCGCCAAGGAGAACACCGGCCTCGGCGTGCTGCTCATCACGCACTACACCCGCATTCTGCGCTACATCAAGCCCGACTTCGTGCACGTGTTCGTCGACGGCCGCGTGGCCGAAGAGGGCGGCCCCGAGCTCGCCGACCGCCTCGAGGAAGAGGGCTACGACCGCTTCCTCGCAGTCGCCTGAGCCTCGCGCTAGGCTGGATCGCATGAGCGACGAAGCAACGACCGTTCCACAGTCGATCGACCCCGAGTTCCGCGAGCAGGCGACCGAGGCGCTGAAGAACGTCTCCGACCCCGAGCTCGGCGTCAACATCGTCGACCTGGGGCTCATCTACGACCTCGCCTACGACGAGGAGCACGACGCGCTCGTCATCAGCATGACGCTGACGAGCGCGGGCTGTCCGCTGACCGACGTCATCGAGAACGACATCGCCGAGTCGCTCGACGGGCTCGTCACGGCGTTCCGCATCAACTGGGTGTGGATGCCGCCGTGGACGCCGGATCGCATCACCGACGACGGCCGCGACATGATGCGCGCGTTGGGGTTTGCGATATAACGACGGAGTCGTCATATCGCAATGAAACAGCCCAGTGGGCTGTTTCAACCCAGCGCGGCGCGAAGCGCAACATGGGGTTTGCGATCTGATCCCCGGTGGGGATCAGATGCCCAACGCGCTGCCGAAGGCAGTTGGGGTTTGCGATCTGACGGCTTAGGTTGAGTGGGCTCGCCCCCGTCGAGGGGGCGAGCCCACTCAACTATCCGGCGAGGGCCGACTCGGCGAAGGCTCCGAGCGCGATGGTCTCCGCGTCGCGCCGGGGGAGTCCGTCGATCGAGAGGCCCTGGGGGAGTTCGTCTCCGTCGGCCATGGGGACGGTGATGGAGGGTGCCCCGATGAGGCAGGCGTGACCGGTCAGGCGCGTGTAGCACTCGAACAGCGTCTCCGAGCCGGTGCCTCCTCGTCTCGCTTCCTCGACTGTCACCGCCGGCATCGGCGTCGTCGGGCGCACCACCCCTCGCAGCCCGAATTCCTCGAAGACGGCCGCGTGAGACTTGCCGAGGTGGCGCACGACCGCTCGCGCCCGCGACAGCTCGGCCGCCTCGGCTTGGGGATCCGCCGCGGCGAGCATTCTCCGAAACGCCTCTCGCACCTCGGGGTTCGCAATGCCCTCCGCCAGCCGCGCTAGGGAGAGTTCGGGAACGTAGGTGTCCAGATAGTCTTCGAGCGCGCGTCTGACCGCGCTCGACACCGCGCTCGCCCCCAGCAGCTTCTCGGCGGCGATGCGCTCGTCGGTCGCCCGGGCGGGGAGGGGCACGATCACGGCTCCGGCTCTTTCGAGCGCGACCAGCGCGTCGTCGAAAAGTCGCCGGGTAGTGGGGTGCAGTTCGCCGAGTTCCTCGGGCACTCCGAGCCGCGGCGACTCGATGCGGAGGAGCGCCGCACCGACTCCGGCGTCGGGTGTCGATCCCCGACCGGCCGCGAGCACGGCGTCGATCCGCGCGATCTGCGCGACCGTGTGCGCGATCGCACCGGGAGTATCTCGCATCGGATCAAGCGGGGTGATCCCCTCGCGCGGGTAGCGCGACGTGGTGGGGCGGAATCCGCAGACACCGTTCAACGCAGCGGGTATCGTGACCGATCCGCCGGTGTCCGTACCCAGACCCGCGTCGACGCCCAGCGCCACCGCCACCGCGACGCCCGAACTGCTGCCCCCGGCGATGTGCGCCGAACTGCGCGCGTTCGTCACTGTTCCGAAACCGTGGTCGACCCCCGTGATGCCGAGCGAGAGCTCGTGCATCGCGGCTTTTCCGAGCAGCCGAGCCCCTGCGGCGCGGAGCAGGGCCACGGACGGGGCATCCGCCTCGGGAACGAAGGAGGCCAGCGCGCGGGTGCACGCGGTGTTCGGCAGTCCGGCCACGTGGATGTTGTCTTTCACCACCGTGGTCAGGCCGTCGAGCGGACCGTGCAGCGGCACCTCCTGAGATCCGGCTGAGAGCGCGAGCGACACCAGCGCTCCGTGATCAGCCGCCCGCCGCAGTGTCTCCTCGAGAGGCGTCTCCTCGCGATCCGAGGTGTGAGATGCCGCAATCACTACGAGATCTCCTCGAGCGAGCAGCCCCGCGTCTTGGGCGCGGCCAGATTGATGACGGATCCGATGGCCATGAAGGCCATGAGCACCAGCAGGGTCACCAGGGGGTCGAGCCCCTGCAGCAGACCGGCGATGACGAACACGCCGATTCCACCTCCGACGTGGCCGATGCTGTCGGTCCAGGCGTAGGCGGTCGCGCGCACCTCGGTGGGGTACGCTTCGGCGGTGAGCGCGTACTGCGGTGCCACCCAGAGGTTCTGCCCAAAGAACAGGATGACCGCGCCGATGTAGACCAGCGCGAGATTCTCGCCCGAGAAAGCCACGAGAAACACGCCGATCACGCCGATGACCGTGCCGACGGCCATCCAGGTGCGCCGCTCCAGGCGCTCGGAGAACAGCGTCGCGAACACACCGCTCACCAGGAACCCGAGGATGCCGATCGCCGAGATCATGCCCGCCACGGGCATCGAGTATCCCAGGCCGGTGAGTGCCGGCGTGAACGCGCCGCCGAAGGTGTAGAGAGTCACGTAGGCGAACATCCAGGCCAGCGACAGCACG
This sequence comes from Leucobacter sp., assembly GCA_047973175.1. Lineage (GTDB taxonomy): Bacteria > Actinomycetota > Actinomycetes > Actinomycetales > Microbacteriaceae > Leucobacter. The sequence continues at coordinate 5,538 of JBKEBN010000140.1, read as the reverse complement.
ATCATGCGACGTCGCAGAACGGGGTTTCCCAGGATCGTGCGCGCCACGGATCCCGAGCGATGCGCCGCGATGGTCACGGTCCCAGGTGCGGCTCCGGCTTCAGCGGCCTCGCCGACGTCGGGCACGGGATCGGGATCGCGCAGCGGCCCCTTCCGTGAGGCGCGCAGTTCCATGTCGCCGATGACCGCCTCCGCCTGGTCCAGACGGTGCGCGCTCAACAGCCACCGCGGCGACTCGGGCAGCCGGAAGCGCAGGAAGAGCGACACCGCCGCGAGGATCGCGCCGATCCCGTACACCCAGCGCCAGCCTGAGCCGAATGATTCCGATGCGAGCGCGAAGGGAAGTCCGTCGGGCCACGGCGTCGCGGGGGTGGAGAACAGCAGACCGAGCCAGATGGCGAGCACCGCGCCCACGCCGGCGAGCAGGAACAGCACGGAGGTGAACTTCGCCCGCAGCTGCTTGGGAGCGACCTCGTTCACGTAGGTGTTGATGATGGCCAGGTCCGCGCCGACTCCGATGCCGGTGACGAGCCTGGAGAGCACGAAACCGGTGAAGTCTCCGGTGAGCGCCGACCAGGCGGAGCCGACGCCGGTGACGAGCATCGAGACGATCAGCGTCGAGTGACGCCCGAAGCGGTCTGCCGCCCTGCCCAGCACGAGGGCTCCAACGCCGTAGCCGATGAGACTCGCGAGGATCGCCCCGCCGATGTGGGTGACGGCGGTCTCGGGCGTGCAGCCCCGCAGGAGCTCCGTGCACGTCTGCGAGAAGGTGACGTTGATGTTGAAGATGTCGTACTGGACGAAGAGCATCCCCATGCCGATGACGGTGATGAACAGCGGGGAGAGCCCCCAGCGATCGATCCGTTCGAGCCTCGCGGCGAGCAGTCTTCGCCGATGCAGGTGCTGCGGATCGGTGCTTGATTCGGTTCTGGACATATGATCTCCTTTGATGAGAACCGGTTCGACGGCGCAGGTGCTGCGACCCCGGAATCGGCCGGTGCTCCCACGGTAGGAACGCAAAACCTGCCGCGGTGTCCTCGGAGTGCGGAGGTGATGTTCTGTGAGTGCGGAAGGCAGCGAGGGGTTTCTCGCCAGCACGAGCCCCGGCGCGTCCGCCAAGCACGCTCAGCGGGAGTGGAACAGCATCATCCGGCGAGTCTTCGGCGACCACGACACGCTCATCCGCTCGGGCAATCGGGTATTCGCCGGGAGATTCGATCACGCCAGCTTCGGCCGCATCGGCGTCACCGAGATTCTCGCGGCGGAGCACGAGGTCGTGCACCAGGGTGCCCCTGACGGCTCGGTGCACATCAACTACCTGCTGCGGGGCAAACCCGCCGAGGTGACGCAGGGGGACGCGACCTCCGCTCTCGTTCCCGGAGGGTTCACGCTCACCGATGCCTCCCGCGACTACTCGATCTCCTTCGGCAGCGACTTCCGGCTGGTCGTGCTGCACCTTCCCGCCGGTCAGATGCATCAGCCGCTCAGGCGCTTGGCCGCCGAAGCCGCGAGCATCTCCGCCGACCTGCCCGAGGTGGCGGCGTTTCGCTCGATCGTCGCAACGCTCCTCGCCACGACGTCGGCTCCGCCCAGCGCGCGCGGCCACATCACCAGAGCGGCGATCGACTCCGCCATCGCGGGAATCGAGCGAACGCAGGGCTCAGCGACGCTCGGTTCCCTCCAGGATCTCCGCGAGCAAGACGCGCCGGGCGGCGACGACCCCGCTCTCAGCGCGTCAGGGGCGCACTTCCTGAAAGCGCAGGCGTATATCGAGGAGCACTTCCGAGACCAGTCGCTCGACCCGAGGCGGATCGCTGCGGGCGTCAACCTTTCGCTCCGGCACCTGCACGAGGTCTTCCACGAGGTGAACACCTCGGTCATGGGCGAAGTCATGCGCTATCGGCTGGAACAGAGCCGCCAGGCGCTGCTCACGCACCAGGAGCTTCCCGTCGCCGAGATCGCGCGCCGCAGCGGCTTCGGTTCGGCCTCCTTCTTCGGACGCCGCTTCAGAGAGGCGTATTCGGTGAGCCCGGCGCAGTATCGCAATCTGCACATCTGAGGTATCGGGAAACCGGGGCCGTCAGCATAGAATGGGTTGACATGGTGGCAACCAATCCGCTCCGCTCGCCCGGCGATCCCCGTCTCAACAGGATCGCCGGGCCGAGCGCGCTCATCATCTTCGGCGTGACGGGCGACCTGTCGCGCAAGAAGCTCATGCCCGCCGTGTACGATCTCGCGAATCGCGGTCTGCTGCCGCCGGGCTTCGCGCTCGTCGGCTTCGCGCGCCGCGACTGGCAGGATCGCGACTTCGCCGAGATCGTGCGCGACGCCGTGCGCAAGCACGCCCGCACGCCGTTCCGCGAGGAGACCTGGGAGCAGCTGGTGCAGGGCATCCGCTTCGTGCAGGGCAGATTCGACGATCCGAAGGCCTACGACCGTCTCAGGGAGACCGTCGACGCCCTTGACCGCGAGCGGGGCACGATGGGCAACCACGCCTTCTACCTCTCGATCCCGCCGAAGTCGTTCGCCGAGGTGGCTCAGCACCTCAGCAGCTCGGGTCTCGTCGACCGCAACTCCGGCAATCGCCCGTGGCGTCGCGTGATCATCGAGAAGCCGTTCGGGCACGACCTCGCGTCGGCGAAGGAGCTCAACGACGCGCTCGAGTCGGCCTTCCCCGCCGACTCGATCTTCCGCATCGACCACTACCTCGGCAAGGAGACGGTGCAGAACATCCTCTCCCTGCGGTTCGCGAACTCGATGTACGAGCCCATCTGGAACCGCAACTACGTCGACCACGTGCAGATCACGATGGCCGAAGACATCGGCGTCGGGGGCCGGGCCGGGTACTACGACGGCGTCGGTGCCGCGCGCGACGTGATCCAGAATCACCTGCTGCAGCTGCTCGCGCTCACCGCGATGGAGGAGCCGATCTCGCTGAGCGCCGACCACCTGCGCGCCGAGAAGGAGAAGGTGCTCGAGGCCGTGCGGCTGCCGAGCGACCTCGCTACGGCCACGGCGCGCGGGCAGTACGCCGGCGGGTGGCAGGGCGGCGAGTTGGTGCCGGGCTTCCTCGATGAGGAGGGGATGGATCCCGACTCGCACACCGAGACGTACGCGGCGGTGAAGCTGTTCGTCAACACCCGCCGCTGGGCCGATGTTCCGTTCTACCTGCGCACGGGGAAGCGGCTGGGACGCCGTGTGACGGAGATCGCGGTCGTGTTCCGCAAGGAGCCCGGGGAGCTGTTCGCGAAATCCCACGGCATCGAGCAGAGTTCGAACGCCCTCGTGATCCGCGTGCAGCCCGACGAGGGCATCACGATGCGCTTCGACGCGAAGGTGCCCGGCACCGGCACGCGCGTGCGCGAGGTCACCATGGACTTCGGCTACGGTCACGCGTTCACCGAGGCCAGCCCGGAGGCGTACGAGCGGCTCATCCTCGACGTGCTGCTGGGAGACGCCCCGCTGTTTCCGCGTCAGGCCGAGGTCGAGCTGTCGTGGCGCATCCTCGACCCCGTCGAGGAGTTCTGGGCCGAACTGCCCGACTCCCTCGAACAGTACACTCCCGGATCGTGGGGCCCGCGCTCCGCGGACGCGCTCCTCGAGCGCGACGGACGCAGTTGGAGACGCCCGTGATCGAAGAACTGCCGAACACCACCGTGAGCGCGGTCGCCCGCCGTCTCGTGTCGCTGCGGCACGAGGGAGGCGTCTCCGCGCTGGGTCGAGTGCTGACCCTGATCATTTCGACGACCGGCTCGATCGACGAGGCCGTCGTCGAGGCCGCGAGCGACGCGTCGAGCGAGCACCCCATGCGGGTCATCGCGCTCGTCACCTATCCCGAAGCGGAGACGCCCCGGCTCGACGCCGAGATTCGCGTGAGCGAGGAGGCGGGGGCGAGCGACATCGTCATACTGCACGCCTACGGCGAGGTCTGCAGCGGCATGGAGAGCCTCGTGACCGGCCTGCTGCTGCCAGACGCCCCGGTGGTGGTGTGGTGGCCGGAGGTCGCCCCCGCGGTTCCCGGCTCCGATCCGCTCGGGCGCATCGCGCAGCGCCGCATCATCGACAGCGCCGCGATGTCGAAGCAGGGCATCGCCGCGCGCCGCTTCGGGGGTTACACTCCCGGGGACACCGATCTGGCCTGGACGCGCCTCACGCGCTGGCGCGAGTACCTCGCCGCGATCCTCGATCAACCGCCGTTCGATCCCGTCACCGCCGTCGAGGTGGTCGGCGGAGTGCACGCCCTGTCGACCCCGCTGCTCGCCGCCTGGCTCGAGCTGAGCCTCGACGTGCCGACCAGCTGCCGCTTGCAGGGCGAGGGATCCACCATCGAGGGCGTGCGCTCTGTGACGCTGCGCCGACCGGTCGGCGATGCCGTGCTGGAGCGGGTCTCGGCCTCGCGCGCCGTGCTGCGGCAGCCCGGGCAGCCCGACCACGAGATCGTTCTGCCCCGCCGCTCGCTGCGCGAGTGCGTCGCCGAGGAGTTGAGGATTCTCGACGAGGACGTGATGTACGGCCGGGTTCTGGAACGGTTGGAATCGCACACGGAGACGGAGTTTCGAGCATGACCGCAGGTACAGCGAACATCGGTGCCGCAGGCACGGGTACGGCAAACATCGGCGTGGTGGGTCTCGCCGTGATGGGGGCGAATCTGGCCCGCAATCTGGCGAGCCGCGAGGGCAACACGGTGGCGGTTCTGAACCGCAGCCCGGGGCGCACCGAGACGCTCGTCGCAGAGCATCCCGAGGCCGGTTTCGTGCCGGCGTTCTCCTATGAGGAGTTCGCGGCGAGCCTTGCGCGGCCCCGCACCGCGATCATCATGGTGCAGGCCGGTGTCGCGACCGACGCGACCATCGACGCGCTCGTCGAGGTGTTCGAGCCCGGCGACATCATCGTCGACGGCGGCAACGCCTACTTCCCCGACACCATCCGCCGCGAGCGCGCGGTGCGCGAGACCGGCATTAACTTCGTCGGTGCCGGCATCTCGGGCGGCGAGGAGGGCGCGCTCAACGGGCCCAGCATCATGCCCGGCGGCCCCGACGAGTCGTGGGTGACGCTGGGCCCGATCCTCAGGTCCATCGCGGCGGTCGCCGAGGGCGAGCCGTGCGTGACCCACGTGGGCCACGACGGGGCCGGGCACTTCGTGAAGATGGTGCACAACGGCATCGAGTACGCCGACATGCAGCTCATCGGCGAAGCCTACGACCTGATCCGCCGAGGCACCGGCAAGACGCCGGCCGAGATCGCCGACATCTTCGAGGAGTGGAACAAGGGCGAGCTCGAGTCGTACCTCATCGAGATCACGGCCGAGGTGCTGCGCCAGATCGATGCCTCGACCGGCCAGCCGCTCGTCGATGTGATCCTCGATCAGGCCGGCGCCAAGGGCACCGGCGCCTGGACCGTGCAGACCGCTCTGGCGCTCGGCGTGCCGGTTTCCGGCATCGCAGAGGCCACCTTCGCTCGTTCGCTGTCGTCGAGCTCGGCTCAGCGCTCGGCGGCATCGGTGCTGCAGGGGCCCGCCGCCGAGGTGTCTGTCGCTGAT
>JBKEBN010000082.1:0-5364 GCA_047973175.1 Leucobacter sp. | reverse complement strand
CCGAGGAGGCTGCGGCGGAGCGGTCGATGCTCGCCACGCACCGCGACCCCTCCCTCACCCAGCAGGAGGCCACTACGACGCGCACCGAATCCCCGGATGCCGAGACGCCGGAGGCGGAGGGGTGGCGGCGTACGCAGGTGCGGTGGGTGCGCCCGACCGAGCTGATCGCCGGCGGCAGCGCGCGAGTGACCGGGTGGGGCGTGGACCTTCGTACCGAGTTGCTGCGTCGCGCCCGCGAATCCGTGCACGAGCGCCGCGCCGCCCGTGCGGAGAGTCCGGAGCGAAGCGAGCGAGCGAAGCGGCTCCCTGATCTGTCGATCGGCGGGCGCCGGAGAACCCCCGCCCGTCGTGAGGTCGAGCGTGCGGGGATGGGGCTGAGGTGAGCTGCCATGTTCGCACGCATCGACTTGCTCGCGCAGGACCTTCCCGGCCCCATGCAGCTCTGGCGCACCACTCCGGTAGGAGGTGCCATCATCATGACCAGCAAACGCACGAAGAGAACCCCCGCGACCGCGCCCAGAACTCCGGGCCGAGCGCGGGGGTTCGAGCATCCCGAAGGGCTCCGTGCCCTGCTGATCCGCCTGCACGAGCAAGGCCAGTGGGCGTGGCAGCACGACCCCGAAGTCGCGGAACTCATGCGGCACGCCGCCGACCGCTATGCGGCGCTTGCCCGCCGGCACGGCCTCGACCCGTGGGAGGCCGCAGCTGCGGCGTTCGATGCGATGCGGACCGGGGCGGTGCGTCGCGCCGACGACCCCTGGGCGGTCGTCACCCGCGCCGTGCAGGTGACCTGCATCGCGGAGGAGCGCGCGAACGGGCTGCTCTGTTCGGTGCATCAGGCGCGCCGGCCGAAGTTCTCCGTCCACCACGACGCGGAACGGTTCTCCGACCGGGAGAACCCGCTCACCGACTACCATCCCAGCTTCCGCGCCCCAGACCCCTTCGCCGTAGAGCCCGAGGCTGAGGCTGAGGAGGATGATGCCGCCGGGCGGGTGGGGCCGGCGATCGAGGATTGCGTCGCCTTGTTCCACTTCCTGGGCTGGCCGGAAGAGGCCGCACGTTCCGGGATCGAGTACATCGTGACCCGGCTCGCCGAGTGCCCGTCGCGTGCGTCGGCGTTCGAGTCGCTGCGCCGCGACTACCACGCCCGCGCCCTCCTCGACCTGCCCGCCGGGTCGTGGCTGTCGATGCTGCGGGTCGTGCTCGGCAACCCCGACCCGATCCATGCGCACACGAGGGTCGCGCGCGGGGTGCTGCACCGGCTCGTGAACGAAGAACCCCTCCGCTCGCTCCTCACGGACGAGGCCGTGCTGTCGGAGGTGGTGCTCTCCGCTCCGGGAGGGGGTGGGTGCCGTGGCTGCGAGTAGTCCCGGGCATATCGAGCTGGAACGCGCCCTCGACTCCATCGTCGTCGGCACCCGGCACCGCACCGATCTCGGCGACATCGACGCTCTCGTGGAGTCGATCAGCCGCGTCGGCCTGTTGCAGCCGATCACCTTGACTCCGGACGGGGTGCTCGTGTGCGGGTGGCGCCGCTACCATGCGCTGCGGCGGCTCGGGCATCGCAAGACGAACGTGTGGATCAGGTCGGGCCTCACGGACCGGCTCAGCCAGCTCCTCGCGGAGCAGGAGGACAGCGCGATGCACAAGCCGCTGTCGCTGATCGAGGCGGAGTCCCTGTACCGGGAGCTGAAAGCCGTGATGGCCGAGGACGCTGCCCGCCGGCAGGAAGCGTCCCGCTTCGGCAGCCCCACCCCGGAGGGCGGCGATGCTGCGGAAGTCTCCGGTGCCGTCGAATCGACGGCACCGCGCTCTGCCGGGGAAGCCAGGGTGCAGGCTGCCCGCATGGTGACCGGGCGCGGCTCGCAGACGATGCTCGAACAGATCAGCCGTCTCAAGGACCTCGCGAACGACGACACCCGCCCCGAGCACATCCGCGCCCAAGCCGTCGAGGAGCTGGCGCGGATCGAGGCCGGCGGGAAGGTGCATGGCTCGCACCTCCGCATGAACGCCGCCCTCTCACTCGATGAACTCGACCGCCTCGCCACCGACCCGGGCACGCCGGAGATGGTGCGGGTGCAGGCCGCGACCTCCGCGGCCGAAGTGCGAGCTGCAGGCGCAGAGGCGCGCACGGCGGAACTCGCGCAGCTCGCCGCCGACGCGGTCGCCCGGATCACCGCGGCGAAGCGCGCCGGGAGGAAGAAGGGGAAGCCCGAGGCGAGGCCTCGGCTGGCTCTCGTGATGCTGCCGCCGCGGGCGTTCCTCGCATTGTGGGCCGACCTGGACGGATGGACGACCCGGTACGACGCCGCCGAGATCGCACAGGCGCTCACCCCGTCCGAGTGGGAGCGCGTCGAGCGGGTGCTCGCCGAGACCGTCGCCTTCCTCACGATCATCCGCGACCTCCGCACCGAACCCACCGGCTCGGCGGATACTGAGCCGCGGCGGGCAGGGGTGCGGGCGGGCTGACACTCCCAGGCGACACTGCCGGGCGCGGGATGCGCACCTCCTGAGCATCGACTTCCAGGAGGCTCCACATGGATCCGAACGCTGACCGCCCGCCCCGCAGGCTCTTCATCGCCGCCGCAGCCGGTGCCGCTGTGCTCCTGCTGCTGATCGGCGTCGGCGTCTACGGCCTCCTCCGAGGCCCCGCCACCCCGGACACCCCGACCTCGCCGACAAGCCCCGCCGAGGGGACACGGCAGCCGAACTTCCCGCCGCGCCCCGTGGCCGAGACCTCGGATGGGGAGGCGTTCGCGCGGTCGGTGGCGGAGCGGCTGTTCGGGTGGGATACCGGTCTCGAGTACGGGCCGGCCGACTACATGCAGCGCCTCGTCGATGTCGCTGACCCCGCAGAAGCGCCGGGTCTGGCCGCGGATGTGCGCGGCTACTTCCCGGAGGCGCGCGCCTGGGGTGAGCTGCGGCAGTACCAGACCAGGCAGTGGATCGAGATCGACAGCATCGTCGTGCCTGCGGATTGGGCGGCCGCGAAGGCGCAGGCCGGCGCCGGGCAGCTACCGCCCGGCGCGATCGCCTACACGATCACCGGCACCCGCCACCGCACCGGCATGTGGGATGGACGGGAGACCTCGGACGCGCGCCCGGTCGCGTTCACGATCTTCGCCGCCTGCACCAGCAGTGATGGGTGTCGGCTGCTCAGGCTCTCCGCCGTCGACCAGCCGCTCCGCTGAACCCCGGGCTCTGCTGATGGTGAAGAAGCTGCTGATCCTCGGCCTGGTGCTGTTGTGCCTGGGTCCGTCGGTCGCGATCGTGAGCGTCGGCGCGCTCCTCGGCCCGGTGCTGTGCATCACGGGGTCGCTCACGGTCGGGCCGATCCCGGATTCCCTCACCGCGACCACCGCCGACGGCACCCCCGTCACCCTGGACAAACAGCAGCTCACCCATGCGGCGACCGTGATCACGACCGGGGCGGGCATCCCCGGCGTCGGGCAACCCGGCGTGCGGGTGGCGCTCACGGCGGGGCTCACGGAGTCGCGGCTGCGGATGCTCGCGAACACCGGCGCCTATCCCGAGTCGGGGTCGTTCCCGAACGATGGCGACGCCTCGGATCATGACTCGCTCGGCATTTTCCAAATGCGCCCGCAAGCCGGGTGGGGCACGGTCGCCGAGCTCATGGACCCCGTGTACCAGTCCCGAGCGTTCTACGGCGGCCCCGACGGACCCAACTTTCCGACACCGCGCGGTCTGCTCGATATTCCCGGCTGGCAGCAGATGGACCCAGGGAGCGCGGCGCAGGCCGTCGAAGTGTCCGCCTACCCGGACAGGTACCGGAACTGGCTGCCCGTCGCCGATGCGATCCTCACCGCCCTCACGAAACCCGCCAACAGCGGCGGTAACACCAGCGGGCCGGGTCCGGTTCCAGAGACTTCGCGCATCGTGTTCCCGCTGCCGGAGGGCACCTACACGTCGACCGATTCCTTCGGATGGCGCGGCGACCCTTTCACCGGGGAGCGCGAGTTCCATTCTGGCAGCGACCTTGCCGCGGCCGACGGCACCCCCATTTCGGCGATCGCCGACGGGCGGGTGACGGTCGCCGAGTTCTCCGCCGGCTGGGGCGGCCTCATCATTCTCGAGCACACGGTGCAGGGCGAGCGGGTCGCGTCGTACTACGCGCATATGTGGCAGGATGGCATCTACGTCACCGCCGGGGAGACCGTGACCGCGGGGCAGCACATCGGCGATGTCGGCTCCTCCGGCCGCTCCACCGGCGCGCATCTGCATATCGAGATCCGGCCGGGCGGGCAAGGCCAGCCACCCGTTGACGCGGTCGAATGGCTCGCACAGCACGGCGCCGTCGCCACCGACAGCAACACGCCCCGGCAGGGCGGCTGCCAGATCGGGGCCGGCTCATGAACGTGTTTCCCGACTTCGGCGCAGTCACCGGCGCCGACGGCCTCGCCCGCGCCGTTGGCGCCATGTTCACGATCGTGCTCATCGCCTCCGTGCTGACGCTCCTGATCTCCGCGATCGCGTGGGCGATCTCCTCCTCGACCGGGAACCCCTACACCGCGCAGAAGGCCCGCATAGGGGTGTTCGTCGCGCTCGGCGCCGCCGCCCTCGCCGGAGCCGCCGTCGCGTGGACGAACTTCCTCATCACCGTCGGCGACACCCTCTAGCGACCGCTTCGCCGGATCGCTGGGGCGCACCTGCCTGCTGGTGGACGAGTCGCGTCCCCGCATCGACAGGAGGACCACCCGTGATTGACATTGACCCGAACAGCGACGGGCTCCCCGGGATCGCGCAGCTCCGCGAGATCGTGGGCGCGGTCATGACGGCGGGGCTCGTTCTTGCCGTTCTCGCGCTGATTATTTCCGCGATCATCTGGGGTTTTGGTGCGAACAGCAGCAATCCCCACTTGGCATCGAGGGGAAAGACGGGCGTGCTCGTCTCCTGCGGAGCGGCCATCCTGTGCGGTGCGGCGGTCACCTTGATCAACTTCTTCTGGACTGTCGGCCAGGCCGTCAACTAGCCAGGGCTGGTGAGTCACGGTGAGCATCTGCGACGCCCCGATCATCTCCACCGTCTGCACCGCCGTCGGCGAGGGCCCCGCCGGGCTCTTCTTCCGCTGGGTCGCCGATGCGATGGGGCTGGCCGTCTCGACACTGTTCCAGGGCATGTGGGAGGTGTTCTCCACCACGACCGCCGTGGACATCACCTCGGACGGGTACATCCGGGTCTACAACATCCTCTTCGGCATCGCCGTCGTCGTGACCCTGCTGCTGTTCTGCTTCCAGCTCATCGCAGGTCTCGCCCGCCGCGACCCCTCCGCCCTCACCCGTGCCGGGATCGGCGTCGCCAAGAGCGTGCTCGGGTCGTTCGTGCTCATCACCCTCACCGCCCTGC
>JBKEBN010000056.1:0-2577 GCA_047973175.1 Leucobacter sp. | reverse complement strand
CCGCCCACGACCGGACGTAGGTGAAGTCCATCACCCAGGTGTGATCGGGGCGTGGTGCGGTGAAGTCAGGGTTCAGCAGGTCCCCGGCATGGATCCCGTCCTTCGACCCGATGGTGGTGCGGCCCCCCTTGGAGCGGCGTGCGCCCTCGAGCCCGAGCAGCCGCATCGCCCGGTCTACCGCGCCCCTGGAGGCGTCCGGGATCGCGGTACGGCGGATCAGCGCGGTCATCTTCCGCCGCCCGTACAGCCCCTCCGGCATCATCAGCCGACAGGTCGTACCGTCGGGCATCATGACAGTGGCCCAGACGATGTCACGGACCGCATCAACGACCACCGCGTCGGTGACGCTCCAGGTCGACACCACACCGGTTTTCCAGACTCGGTAGGTGCGCGCGGCGATCTTCACACCCTGCTCTCACAGAACCCAGATGATCAACTCGACCACGTGCCCCTCAGATCTCATTTGATCGATGAAGCCCATGATCAACGGTTGCGGGGGTCGAGTTCCCCCACGAAGAAAGTCGTCGCCGCGCGCAGGATCGCGACATCCTCCCGCAGCCGCGCGTTCTCAGCCTTGAGCCGCTTGATCTCCGCGTGCTCGACCGACGTCACCCCGTCACGAGTGCCGTCATCGATATCGGCTTGCAGCACCCACCGGCGCACGGACTCGTGGCCCACACCGACCTGGCGGGCCACGGCCGCTGACGCGGCCGTCAACGACGGATACTCCGACCGGTGCTCACGCACGAGCCTGACGGCCCGCTCCCGGAGCGCGGGATCGATCTTCTCCGGCATGACAGACATCCTTCCAACTCAAAAGAATGCGGCACCAAACCTAAGGCGCTTCAGTCGGGATCGTCAGCCGGGACTGCGCGAGCTGATCCAGCCCCGCGAACCGGGCGAGGCGGAGCATCGGGACCAGACTCGCGGCCAGCCACCGAAACAGCAATCAAGGCTCAGCCACACCCGACTCTCCCGGGCCGCTCACGAGCTTACGGATCCAGGCTCAGAGGAAGTGATCGGGCGGGGCCGACGGTGGTGCGAAGTCCCCAGCTTCGAGCCGCATCTTCGCGATCTCGTGCACGAGCGGTGACATCTCGTCGAGCTGAAGTGCGAGAAGACGCCTTCGTTGAGCGCCGCCGTAGCAGATTCGGTGAGTTCGGAGCCGGCAGGTGTCAGCCGCAGCATGACGGCGCGACCGCTGACCGGATGGGGCTCGCGCTCGAGCAGCCCGTCCCGCTCGAGGCGCGCGACCGAGTTGGTGACGCTCGCGGGATGCACCTGCAGTCGCGCCGTGGCGCTGCTCATCGGCATCCGTCCCTCCTTGCTGAACGCGAGGAGTCGGAGCAGCTCGAAACGCGCGAACGACAGCCCGAACGGCCGTAGCACGTTCTCAACCTCGGCGAGCATGAGTTGGTGAGCACGCATGACGGATGTCACGACGGCCATGCCGTTTGCCGCATCCCCCACCCCCGGGCGATCCACTGGCGCCTCGCCTCGGCGATGGGGTCGGCGGGAAGGGGAGCGCGAACCACCGGAAGACCCTCCTCCGTCCACCGTACAACGACGCGGTCTGGGGCCCGTCCCATCGCTCACAGGCGTGTCTGCTCCCCGCAGACTGGAAACGCACCGTATCGTATAAGGAAAACGGTCGGAGCAATTGTGGTCGCACGAAGCGAAGAGAGCAAGCAGGCGATTCTGCAGGCCACGCTCGATCTGCTCGGAGTGGGGGAAGGCGAGGGCCTGACCGTTCAGAAGCTGACGATCGAGGCAATCGCCAAGCGCGCGGGCGTGAGCAAGGTCACCATCTATCGCTGGTGGGGCAGCAAGGCAGCCGTGGTGCTGGATGCCTTCGTGGGCGTCTACCTGCCTTTGACCGAGGTGCGGGACGACCTCCCGTTCGTCGAGGCGCTCAACGATCACGTGTGCGCCAACGTGCGGCAGTATTCCGGGCCGGATGGCCCCGTCATCGCGCAGCTGATCGCGGAAAGCCAGTATGACGACGACACCCTCGCCGAGTTCCACCGCCGGTTCTGGGACGACCGACGAGACGCGGTGATCGGCCTCATGCACCGCGGCCGGGACGAGGGAGCCCTGCGCCCGGACATCGACCTGGCTATCGCTGGCACGCTGATCTATGCCCCCATCTACCAGCATCTCTTACTGCGGGATTCACCGCTCGATGAGGACTCCGCTCGCACGCTCATCGGGCTCGCGATGGAGGGTATCGGCGCGAAGCCGTAGAATCTATACGGTACGTACCGTTTAGAGGTAGACTTCTGACACCCTTGATTTCTCGCTGCAAAGGAGCATCGATGCCCTCGAACGTACACGGCCCGAATGATGCCGTCATCGTCGCCGCAAAGCGTACCCCCATCGGACGAGCGCGGAAGGGCTCCCTCGTCGAGGAGCGTCCTGAGGATCTCTCTCTCAGCGTCGTACGGGCGGTCCTGGAGTCGGTTCCGGGGCTCACCCCCGACGCGGTCGAAGATTTCTACCTCGGCTGCGCGATACCCGAGGGCGTCCAAGACCAGAACATCGCCCGTCGCGTCGCCGTGCTCGGCGGATTCGACTCGA
>JBKEBN010000034.1:0-16166 GCA_047973175.1 Leucobacter sp. | reverse complement strand
ACGGCGACGGCGACGGCTACGGCAACAGCTGATCAGAAAGGAACCCCATGAAACGACTTATCACGGCAGGCGTTATCGTGCTTGCTGCGCTCGGCATGACCGGGTGTGCGCAGTCGAACCGTGACGTGCACGAGGGCTGCACGGTCGAGGAGAAAGACCGCGCGATCGATGCAGAAGGATCGCCGTCATACCGCGTCTACACCGACTGCGGTGTGTTCAAAGTCGCCGACAACCTGTTCGAGGGCCAGTTCAACTCGGCCGACACGTACGCACAGTTGAAGGTCGGGAAAACGTACGACCTCGAAACGATCGGCTGGCGGAACGGGTTCCTGTCGATGTTCCCGAACATCGTCTCGGCTGAGCCCACGAAGGGCACGGTATGAGCGACATCGAGCAGATGCAAACGACATCCGTGCCGGAGTGCGGAAAGTACCCGCTGGATACGGCACCCTCGAGCTTCTGAACAAGCGCGCCGAAGTCGAACGTCAGATCACCGACTACCTCGAAGAACGTTGGGCGAAGGTCGGCGTCCGTGTCGGGTCGGTGTCGTTGCAGGAGATTCGCCTGCCGAAGGACGTGCAACAGCGGTTCGCTGAGGCCCAGAACGCGCGCACCGAGCTTGAGAAAGCGAAGGCGGAGCTGAAGGCGAACGAGGTCAAGGCCGAATCGAACCGGGTGCTTGCCGAGTCGCTGACGAAAGAAAATCTCGATCAGTTGAAGTGGGAAACACTTCAGGGCATCGGGAAGAACGGGAATCTGATCATCGTGCCTGAGAACTTCTCGGGGATGGTGAACCTCCCCAAGTAACGCCTGGGCACGGCTTGTCTGTGTCCGGTCACCGCCCCGTCGATGGGGGCAGCCCACGGCCAGCATCTCGACGGCTGTGGCTCAAAGCAGCCGTGGGCACGACAACCGTCACCAACCAGAAGGAGAAAAACTCATGTCAACCAGTATTCCCGACCAGTTCGATGTCGTAGTCGATGTCGCGCACCGGGATCGTGCCCTCGACCTCGCCGCCCGTGTCATCGCTACCCCCGAAGCTACCGTCGAGCGCGCCGAAGCCTATTACGCGTTCCTCACCGCAGGACAGGACGACAACGGTGCCACCGATGAGGCTGCACAGGAGAGCGAAGACGAAGAACACGACGATGTCCTCCCCCAGGTGTTCGGTCTGCTCTTCGGGGGTGCCCGATGAGTAAGGTCATCGCCTACAAAGGCTTCGACAAGAACATGCAGTGCCGCAGCTTCCAGTACCAGGAAGGCGAGGAATACACCCACCATGGCACTCCGAGACTCTGCTCGCGCGGCTTCCACGTCGTCACGCTCCCGCTCGACGCGCTCACCTACTACCCGCCCATTGATGGCAATCAGTACCGGACCGTGGAAGCCGATCTCACCGACGAACGACAGGGCGATTCCAAGCGCGTCGGCGGGTGGATCAAGATCGGTGCCAGCATCAACCTCGCGGGCATGATCAAAGCGCATATCGAGAAAGTTACGGAGCTCGCGAAGCCGAAGAATAAGACCTCGGGTTACTGCTCGCCCTCGGCGACCTCGGGTAACGGCTCGCACTCGGCGACCTCGGGTAACGGCTCGCCCTCGGCGACCTCGGGTAACCTCTCGAACTCGGCGACCTCGGGTTACTGCTCGCCCTCGGCGACCTCGGGTTACGGCTCGCCCTCGGCGACCTCGGGTAACCGCTCGCCCTCGGCGACCTCGGGTAACGACTCGCACTCGGCGACCTCGGGTAACCGCTCGCACTCGGCGACCTCGGGTTACGACTCGAACTCGGCGACCTCGGGTAACGACTCGAACTCGGCGACCTCGGGTAACGGCTCGCCCTCGGCGACCTCGGGTAACCGCTCGAACTCGGCGACCTCGGGTTACGACTCGCCCTCGGCGACCTCGGGTTACGGCTCGCACTCGGCGACCTCGGGTAACGACTCGCCCTCGGCGACCTCGGGTTACGGCTCGCACTCGGCGACCTCGGGTAACCGCTCGAACTCGGCGACCTCGGGTTACGGCTCGCACTCCAGGGCATCTGTCGGAGCGGCTGATGCTGTCGCGGCAGTGCTCGGCGAAGGTGCCGCAAAGGGTGTGCTTGGGGCGTGGATCGTTCTTGTCGAACGCGACGCAGACATGAACGTGCTGGGTGTGCGTGCTGCGCAGATCGACGGTGAAGCCCTGAAGCCGGACCAGTTCTACATGCTCAAGGGCGGCGAGTTCGTGGAGGTCGACTGATGCCCACGAGTGTGAAGAAGTACCGGCTGCAGTAGCCGGGCAACCAGAGAAAGAGAGAAGGAACCAGAATGCCGTTTATTAGTCAGAAGAAGCGAGTGGAAGAACGGATCTGCAGTGTATCTGTCGTGGCGAACAGTGTGGATGTTGCGATGTATGCGGAGCGTGACGGTAAGCCCGACATGATCGGGCGGGCGTTGACGGTCAAGCAGGCGAAGAAGCTGCGCAAGGAACTCGGGCGAGCGATCAAGGTAGCGAGTCTCGCAGAGAACCACGCGTCTTTTTAGGTGCCGGTGGCGGCCAGAAGGTCGTCACCGGGGTAGATCACAGCACAGACGCGATCGCATGGGCGTTCCCGCATGTGCACTGGATGGGTAGAGCGGCTGACGTGACACCTGAAAGTGATCAATGCAGTCAAACAAGCCCTGAAAGGAAGGTGCCGAATTGGATGATTCTGACGAGATTGTAGATCCGCAGGAGTTTTCCTCGTTTCTGCTGAAACGTGCCGCGACGCACGAGGAACTGACCGTGAAACTTCACGACCTCGTGGCCGCTGTCCGGGATACGGGCAAGAAGGGGACACTCACGCTGAAGCTGACGGTGGCCCCGTTCAAGAACGATCCCGACGTGCTCGAAGTGGCTGACGACGTGAAGCTCGTCATGCCCCAGCACGACCGCAAGCCGGGGATTTTCTACCCGGATCAGCACGGGAATTTGACTCGTAATTCCCCGCAAATGCTCGATTTTGATGCGCTCCGCACGGTGGATCAGAAGACGGGCGAACTCAGAGAGGTGAACCGACGATGACGACCGAGATTAGAGACGCACGCACGGAAGCGGCGGTGATGGCGGAGCTTGCTACGCGCGCCGCGGAACCCGTCGAGGTGGAACACGGCGACGTGTTCCTCATCGACAGCCCGAACGGCAAGCAGGTGCTTGAGGTGCCGGCGTTGCCGCTGCACGCCGACCGTGCCACCAACACGCGTACGGTGACGAACGCTGAGGCGTTCATCGAATACGTGACCCGGCACGGCGACCACCAGACCGAGGTGTGGGCCGACGCGAAGAACAATCGTGTCGTCGCCGTGATCGACGCGCACGCCGACATCGATACCGCCGAAGACGAGCGGTTCGGGTGGGAGAAGCACAAGGTCATCCTTGTGCTCGAACACACCCCCGCCTGGAATGCGTGGGTCAACGGTCAGGCGATCCGCGGCCAAGTCGAGTTCGCTGAGCATATCGAAGAGTATGCCGAGAACGTGGTGGAGCCGTCGTCGGCGGAACTGCTGGAGATCGCGCAGACCTTGCAGGGTGCGCGCAAGGCGGACTTCACGTCGGGTACGCGCTTGTCGAATGGTGAGATCAAGTTCCAGTACGTCGAGGAGGTGCAGGGCAAGGCGGGCAAACACGGTGACCTGATCATCCCTGAAGAGTTCAAGGTTGCCTTGAATCCGTATATCGGCGGCGAGGGGTATCGGGTGACGGCGAAGCTGCGGTGGAGGCTCGACTGCGGCAACGTGTCGATCTACTACAAGCTTCTCAACTTGGATCTCGTGCTCGAAGCCGCGTTCGCTGACGTGGTGAAGGCGATCACTGAGCGTGTCGAGTTCCCGGTGTTCAACGGTCGCCCGTAGAGGCGGTCAGCCCGGTGCGGGAGTCGTTTCCCGTGTCGGGCACTGGTGGTGCAGGGGGCCTACAAAAGGCGTGCGATCGGTGGTGGTACCCATATTCGTCACCTCCTGCACCACCCCTAACAGTTTTTAAGAAGGAGATGGTAGTGGCGAATAGAGCGCACAACCTCTTGCCGCGGGTCACGGCCGTGGGCGCTCGGGGTGAACGCACCCGCGGGCACGTGTGCGGCCGATGCAGGCAGCCCGGCACGGGCGATGGTGTGCCGGGGTGCCCCAACAATCGTGCGGCGCAGACCGTGCCGTATCGCGAATCGGAGTGGGCGGAATCTCAGCGCCTCGACGCCGAAGTAGACCGCATGAGAGAGGAGCGTGCCTTTGACAGATGACGCATACGAGCGGGACGACTACAAACATCCCGACTGGATTGAGCGCTTCACCGACCTGGTAGACGCCGACGAACACCATATCGAGCCGCCTTGCTGAAGGGCGGCATTTTCATACCTGGAGGGGTTATGACGAAAAGATTCTACGCCCGTAATTACAAGCGCCTTGAGGAGGTCGAGATCACGTCCGGGGCGGGTCTGGTCGTGCTCGGCGGGAAGAACGCGCAAGGCAAATCGTCGTTCCTGGACGCGATCCGTGAGACCGTACGTTTCGTGGGCAAGCGGGAGACGCCCGAGCCGATCCGGCAGGGTGAGACCGAAGCGGAAGTGTCGATCACGGACCACGAACGCGACCGCCGCTACGTGCGCACCTTCAAGAAGTCGAAGACGGGCACCGTGTCGTCAACGGTCGGTGTGTACGCGCTCGATGGAGCACGCTACGAGAACGCCTCGCAGATCATCGCGGAAGACATCGGCACGGAGATCATTGATGCCGCCCAGTTCGCGATGCTTGGGCCGCGGGACCAGAGGGAGACGCTGCTCAGGCAGGTGGATCTGCCGTTCGATCTTGACCAGTTGGCGCGTAAGCGGCGCGCCTACGAGGATGACCGGAAGATCGCGAATGCTGCGGTGAAGCGGTTGCAGGGCGCGCTCGATTCGATGGTGAATCCCTTACCGGGGACACCCTACGAGGAAGTCTCTGCCACGGATCTTATCGCGCAGCTCAGTGTCGCGAATGAGTCGAACCGTCTCGCACGTCTCGCGGTTCTCGACCTTGCCGAGCTGCGGGGCCGTATCGACAGGCTGGAGGCGGAACTCGCTCAAGCGAAAGGTGACCTGCCCGTGTTTGAAGCGGCTGCGAAGCGCGAGCATATCGACACGTCGGAGCTGGAGGCTCAGATTGAGGGCGTCGAGGAGACCAATGCTGCGGTGCGGGCCGCCGCACAGTGGCGGGCAGTCGCCGCTGACCTGGAGGTGGCACAGGACGAAGCTGACGCCGCGCAGCGTGATCTCGACGCGGTAGATGCGCAGAAGCGTGCCGCACTGTCGGCAGCCGTGTTCCCTGACCCGCTGCTCTCCGTCGATGACGAGCAGGTGCTCTACGACGGGGTACCGTTCACGCAAGTGAACTCCGCGAAACAGATCGGCGTCGGGTTCGACATCGCGACGCTCGCGCACCGTGACCTGAAGATCGGGTTCATCAAGAACGGTGACCTCCTCGACGATGAGAGCCTGGCAGAGATCGAGCAGCGTGCGATCGAACGCGGCTACACGATCATCGTTGAGCGCGGGCGGAGCGGCGAAGTCGGTTACATCTTCGAAGAGGGCGAGCTTGTCTCCTGAGTGGGCGGCGCGCATCCTCGATGACGGTGAGGATCGGGAATCGTGGCTTGAATCCCGATCCTCTGTCATTTGCGCATCCGACGTGAAAGCATACGCGCGGTCAGAGTCGGTCGAGAAGTACGTGGCGGCGAAGATCGCTGCCCGCACCTTCGGCGGGAACGAGTACACCGAGTCTGGGCACGAGTACGAGCCGATGATTCTCGCGTTCCTCGAAGTTACACCGAACAAGGCCCTCATACATGCGCCCTCCAATCCACGGTTCGGTGCGACACCAGACGGCCTCGACACGTGTCTCGCTGAATGCAAAGTGCGGCACGGGAAGATCGCCCCGAACCCCTCCGCGGGAGAGTGGCGACAGATCGCGTGGCAGTTCATGTGCGTGCCCGAGTCCGACGTACTGAAGTTCGGCACCCTCACCGTCCTCCGAGACGAGACAGGGGCGTGGATGCCACGCACAATCGACCCGCTCAGCGTACTCGTCATCGAACGCGACCACCCGAAAATCACGGCCGCTATCGGACTGATCCGCCCGATAGCGGACGAAGTATTAGCGGCGCTCGATATCGCGCTGCATGCACAGAAAGAAGTCCCATTTTGAGTGAGAAACACCCCAGCTTGACCGCGGCTCTAGCCGCGTTCCAAGCCGAAATCCCCACGGTCGCGAAGGGGAACACCGCGACCGTCAACAGCCAGAAAGGCAGCTACGGTTACGACTACGCTGACCTCTCAGACGTCACCGGAATCGTGCTGCCGCTGCTCGGAAAGCACGGCATGGCATGGTTGGCGCTGCCCACCCTGCACCCCGAGCACGGGTTCGTGCTCTGCTACAGCCTGAGGCACGAGAGCGGCGAAGAAGAAGCCGGGATCTACCCGCTGCCACCCGCATCGGCACCCGCGCAGCAACTCGGTGCGGCGATCACGTACGCGCGCCGGTACACGCTGTGCTCAGTCACCGGCGTAGCGCCCGGTGGTGACGACGCAGACGGCCCCCCTTCCCCAGTGAAACCGTCTGCCGACTGGTTCGCAGAATTCGCCGCCGCTAAAACCACAGCGAAGCTACAGGCCGTAGCTGCACGGTTGCGGGACTCCAACGAAGGCACCAGAGCACTCCGCGATGCATACGCGGCACGGCTCGGATTCCTGACCCGACAAGAACAGCAGGAGGTGACTCATGACGACGCAGGATCTGACAGCTCGAGCACAGCAGGTGCAGCACTTCCAGCCGATGACGCCAGTACAGGCGGAACAGCGGATAGTCGAAGCGAATGACCTTCTCGAAGCGCTCGTAGAAGCCCAGAATGACGCGAACGACCGCCGCTACGAAGCAGAGGCCAACTACCTCCTGAAACGTAACTCGCGGATGGCTGAACTCGGCAAGGAAGGTCTCGGGGCGACGTTCGCGCGCGCTCAGGCCGAAGTCGAAGCCGCCGAAGCATACCGGTCCTGGCTTGACACGAAAGCCGAGTACCACCACCTGGAGGGCCTATCGCAGGCTCTCCGAACTCGCATCTATAGCTGGCTGAACCTCAACAAGTCGGTGCAGGCAGCCTACAACTCGTATCGGGGGCCGTGATGAATCGGGCGATGAAGCTTGCGAAGAAGGAACTCACAAGGATGGGCTGTGAGTTGATGATCGAGCACCAGCGGATGCTGAAATTTCGGCTCCTCACGGGCGCGACGTGGGTGTGTGACTACTATGTGACGCCCGCAACGGTGAAGGGCGTTGTGGAACGTCAACGGAAGCATGCACGCACTGGTGTGGACGGGCACAAGAACTGGCTTGCCCTGCCCGAGGCGGGCACCTATCCAGTGATGTCGGCGATGACTGCGGTACAGACGTGCCCACATTTCGAGGAACGCTACCGGCTGATGCTCGGGCAAGGGATGAAGAAACAGGATGTCGAAGACGCCCTGGCCCGTCCGGTGACGGTGCGCCGGCATCCGACATCACGGAACCTCTACTACTGCGGCGAGACCGTCGCGATTGTCGTCACTGAAATCACGGACAGCATCGTGCGCTGCGTCACGCCGTTGTGGGCCACTGAGGAACTGTGGGAAGAAAACCCGCGACCGGAGGCAGCTCGTGACAGGTAGACCGACACCGGAAGCGGTCCTGAGGGCGCTTGAGCGGCGCGACGGCCACGTGTCCGCATGGACTGGTCAGGACTGTCCGGAACTCGTGCCACAGCATCGGTCAGGGCGCGGTATGGGCGGCGACCAGACGAAGCATCGCCTATCGAACATCCTATATCTCGAATCGTCGCTCAACGGCCTCATCGAGTCCGACGTGGGTTACGCCGAGAAGGCGCGCAGGCGAGGCATCAAAATCTCGCGGTGGGCCGACCCCACGACGGTCCCTGTCACATATGCAGACGGCCGCACCTACATGCTCGACGACGACGGAGGACGGGAGGTTATAGATGAACGACAGCAACGATTCTGACCTGATCGCCCAATGCTTCGCCGCAGCCTTCTCCGTGGACTACCTGCTGCGGAAGCACGCTGTCGCCCACCGGAACCGCGCACTCGCCAGACGGAGACGGGAGAACGCAAAAACCGTGATCGAGTTCGACAAGCACGACTATCAGTTCAACCTCTTGAACCTTGAGGTGGCCCTGCTGTCGGCAGCAATCGCAGAACACCTCATAAGAAAGGAGGTAGACGTAGGTGCGGATACGGAGCATTAAGCCAGAGTTCTGGCGGTCGCAGGATCTTGCTCGGCTGGATGTCGAGGACAGGTTCTTGTTAGTGGGTGTCTGGTCGTATGTGGATGATAACGGGGTGGGGGAGGATCGGCTCTCTCAGATAACTGCCGACCTCTTCGCCGACGACATCGAGCGAGACCCGAGCGCGACATTCGCGAGAGTGTCGCGAGGGTTGCAGAACCTCTCAGATACGGGCTTCATCAAGCGATATTCGGTTGATGGGCGCTCATACGTGCGCGTCGAAAACTGGGAACTGCACCAACGCATCGACAAGCCGAATAAACCGCGTTTCCCGTTCGAAAATGGCGTAATCGCGCTGAAATTCGATGACACCGCGGAACCCTCGCGAGATAGTCGCGACATCCTCGCGCCTGGAACAAGGGAACAGAGGAACAAGGGAACAGAGGAACAGAGGAACAGTAATACCGCGCGCGACGCGATTGTGCTCGATTCCGACCCCATCAGGTTCGAGACCGTGTGGCAGTCGTGGCCGAAGAAGACCGAAAAGGACCGATCCGAGCAGGAGTACCTGAAACACGCCCCGAAGGTTCCCGACCTCGCCGACATCATCAGCAGGTTCGGTGAGGCCTATGCGGCGACAACCGAAAAGAAGTTCACTCCGTCGCTTGCGGCATGGCTGCACCGGAAACGCTGGACCGATGAACTGCCGCAGCCTCAGCACGGCCCGCAGCCACCGTCGCGGGCTGACGAGGCGCGGTCGTTCATTCAGAGATTGGAGGCGCAGGATGCAGCTCGCGGAAGTGGGCAAGCTGCTAGCGATCATCGCGAGCTTCGATAACCGCAGGCTGGAAGACTCGACAGCGTTCGCGTGGAAGATGATGCTCGACCGGCACTACCCTGATGCGACGCTCGCGGAATGTCAGGAGGTCGTGCTCGACTGGTTCGGCACGGCGAACCCGTATTTCGAGGTGCGGCATCTGCTCGACGGGCTGAGGCGTCGCCGCCGCGGGTTTTCCCGGCAGGTGGAGGGTGACGTACGGTCGGCGAAAGCTCGTGGCCTGGTCGCGAAGTCGTGGCCAGACCGGAAACCGTTGCCCACCGATGTCGCTGCGAAGCTCGAAACGGCACGCCAAACCGCCCGCGAGGTCGCCGGACGGTACGAGGTTGAAGGGCCGAACGTGTCGCCGCTCGCGCTGGACGTGGGGCGGCGACTGTGACGGGCGTTGACCAGGCGACCGTGGACCAGATGCGCGCCTACGTGGGGGCGATCATCCCGGCCGTGGAAGACAAGGACGCCGACCGGATCGCTGCCGTCTACCGGGAACTGCAGTCGCGTTTCGGGGTGGACGGCCCGCACGCGGTCGCGATGATCCTGGCCGAGCAGATCAGGGTGGAGCGTGGGAAATGGCGTGACCGGTTGATTGCGGCGCAGTCGGAGACGCTGCGATTCCAGGATGCGTACCTGGACGAGAAACGGCGGGTGGGTGAGTTGCGGTCGATCCTCGACCAGCGTGCAGCAACATCCCCCGCGAAGCAGCAACGGAAGGAGTCACATGGTACGCAATAGGGCGTCCGCGAAGAAAGCGGGGACCGCGCAGGAAACACTCGCGGTGAACTATCTCGCGGAGATGCTCGACGATGACCGGATCGAACGCCGCCGACAGGCAGGTGCGAAAGACCGCGGCGACATCGCCGGGTTACGGACCCCGTTCGGTGGGCGGATCGTTGCCGAGGTGAAGAACGCCGCGAAGCTCGCGCTTGGGGCCTGGCTGAGAGAAGCCGAGATCGAGCGCGGCAACGACGATGCCGAAGTCGGTGTCGTGATCCATAAACGCCACGGCAAAGCTGCGGCGGAACATCAGATCGTGTCGATGACGCTCCGCGATTTCGCGGTACTCATCGGCGGGAAGGAGAAGTGATGGCGAGGAAAGTGGTGGCGTCCTACACGGACGCCCCGGAGACCCGGTTTGAGGTCGAGTACCGGGATGGTGAGGGCGAGTGGTTGCCCGCGGTCGGCGTGTGGGGTGCAGGGGTGCTCCGTTGTGCCGCGTCGTATCCGTTCGATCCCGCCGCGAAGTTCGTGGCCGCGCAGATCAGGACGCTGTGCGGGCACGCGACCCGAGTCGTGGAGGTGACGGGCGAATGAAGATCATCTGCGAACGGTCGCCGCGTTATCACGTGGAGGGGAGCGACTGTGACGGCGATTGGGTGTTCCTGTCGTCGCATGACTCGCTCTACGAAGCCGAGAAAGACATGAACGGCCGGGAGAGTTTCAAGCGTTTCCGGATCATCGACACCAAGGAGGACACCGAATGAGCAAGACCGATAAGAAACCCCTCTCGATGTGGGCGGGGGTGACGACGCTGGGGCTGCTCGCAGTGTGGGCGACCGCGGCCATGATCCTCGTCATCACCGGACAGGGCCTACGGGCATGGATCGCGTGGGCTATCGCACTCGTCGTGATCGCTCTCGCGACCGCGGCCGTGGACGCCTATACGCCGCGCAAGCCCCGCGCTGACGCCCACCCGCATCGGCCTGACAAGCTGCAAGCCGCAATCAACCGCACCAACGAAATGGAGATTTGAGATGGCAGGCGAACCACTTATCACTGTCGTCGGAAATATCGTCGCCGACCCTGAACCGCGGATCTCGAACTCCGGGAAACCCTGGGTGACGTTCCGCATCGCCTCAACGCCGCGAGTGAAAGACCGACAATCCGGTGACTGGTCGGATGGCGAGCCGCTGTGGCTCGGCTGCCGCGCGTACGGCGAGTACGCCGACAACATCGCAGCCTCGCTCACCAAGGGCATGCGCGTTATCGTGCAGGGCCGCCTCACCCAGCGCAGCTACACCGACAACCAGGGGCAGCAGCGCACCTCGCTCGACCTCGAGGTCGAAGAGATCGGCCCGTCGCTGCGCTTCGCCACCGCCCAGGTCAACCGCACCAACGACCGCGGCCAGAACCATGGCCAGAGCGGCACGTCGCGGGGGCAAGGAGGCGCGAACGGGGCCGGGATGTGGTCATCATACACCCCGCCCCAGAACGGCTCTCAGGACGCAGACTTCGGGGGAGGTGGATTCGATGACTTCGAGCAGCCTTTTTGACCCGCCCACCAGCCGCGACATCGCAGAAGACCTCGTATGGGGTATCACCAAGCACCCGTCGCATGCCGCGCTCGACGTTGGCGAGTTCCGCCACGCAAACGGCCTCCACATCGGCGACCGGCCCGACTCGACGCAAGCTGACCTCGAACTCCATGCGCGCCTCCTCACCGAGGAAGTGTCGGAGTTCGCTATCGCCGTGCGAGAACGTGACCCTCATGAAATCCTCGACGCGATCAGCGATGTGATCTACGTGGCCTACGGGGCAGCGCTCGACTGCGGATACGACGCCGACCGGGCACTCAGGATCGTGCACGCCGCGAACATGCGCAAACTCGGGCCAGACGGGAAACCGATCATCGACGAGCACGGAAAAATCAGGAAACCCGAGGGGTGGCGGCCGCCCGACCTCACCAGCATCGTGGAAGCCGCATGACCCGCATCTTCTCGACCGTGCGACGGGCTAGATACAAGGGGAAGCAGCAACTCTGGTTCGTCTCCACAGCCGTGTACAGCGGCACGGGGAAGTTTCTGGAAGCCGCGCACACGATCCGTCCCACATGGCGTGCAGCAATGGAATCCGCACACAAGACACGCGTTGAGTTTCACTGGAAATATGACGTGTTCGTAAACGCACATTCCCCCGACTGAAATATCTGGAAACCCCGGATAGCTGACATTTCGCCCCGCCGTGATGCGGGGCTTTTCATTCATACCCGGATGGCCCGCGCACTGGTACTGCGCGGGCCATCCGCCGTCTCACCAGGAGGTGACACATGGCCGACGACTACGACGAGTTCGTGAAGGCGAAAGCCCGCTTCGATAAGCACTACGGATTCGACATCGACGCCGACGAAATCAACCCTAAACTGCTGCCGCATCAGCGCGCGATTGTTCAGTGGGCGGTCAAGGGCGGACGCCGGGCGGTCTTCTGCGCGTTCGGGCTCGGGAAGAGCGTTATGCAGCTCGAAACGCTGCGGCTCACCCTCAAACATTCGGGCGGCACCCGTGCCTTGATCATCGCACCGTTGGGTGTGCGCGGCGAGTTCATCCGCGACGGCCGCGAACTCCTCGGGATCGACGTAAGGTTCGTGCGCCGCACCGAAGAACTCGACGGGCCAGGCATCTACGTCACCAACTACGAGAGCGTGCGCGACGGGAAGCTCGACCCTACCCAGTTCGACGCGGTATCGCTGGACGAGGCGAGCGTGCTGCGCTCGTTCGGGTCGAAGACCTACCAGACGTTCTTGACGCTCTTCGATGGCGTGCCGTTTCGGTTCGTCGCGACCGCGACACCCTCACCGAACCGGTACAAGGAGCTGATCCACTACGCCGGATACCTCGGCGTTATGGACACTGGAGCGGCGCTCACGAGATGGTTCCAGCGCGACTCTACGAAAGCAAACAACCTCACGCTTTATCCCCACAAGGAAGCCGAGTTTTTCATGTGGCTCAGCACGTGGGCGATCTTCCTGCAATCCCCGGCAGACCTCGGCTACGACGCGACCGGGTACGAACTGCCACCCATCGAAATCGACTGGCACATGATCGATACCGGCCTCGATGGTGGCGGGGTCGACCGCGACGGGCAAGGGCAACTATTCAAGAACACGGCCATGTCACTACCCGAAGAAATGCGCGTGAAACGCGACTCCATCGGCATCCGGGTAGACCGCATGATGCGTCTCGTCAAACAGCACCACGACGACGGCCCCGTAGTGATCTGGTGCACCCTCAACGCCGAACAGGAAGCGATCGAGAAACGACTCCGCATGGCCGGGGTCACGTTCTCGTCCGTGTATGGCGCACTCGACCCCGACGAGGCAGAACGCCGCATCGACCAGTGGCGCGACGGCGAAACCCACGCCCTCATCGGGAAGCCGGTCATGCTCGGGCAGGGCCTGAACCTGCAACGCGCGAACCGGGCGATCTTCGTCGGCATCGACCACAAATTTAATGACCTGATCCAGGCTGTGCACCGAATCCAACGCTTCGGGCAGACACGGCAATGCTACGTCCACTTCATACACCTCGATACCGAAGTGGGTATCGCTGACGATCTGCGCCACAAGTGGGCGCTACATGAGGAGCTGACCGACCGAATGACCGACATCATCCGAGAATACGGGCTCGACCGATCCGACATCGCCGTCGTCCTCACCCGCGCAATGGGTGTTGACCGTATCGAAGCATCAGGAGAAGGGTGGACGCTCGCCAACAACGACTGCGTGAAAGAGGCACGCGATCACGTCGAAAGCAACTCGGTCGACATGGTTGTTACGTCGATCCCGTTCTCGAACCACTACGAATACACGCCCAACTACAACGACTTCGGCCACACCGACGACAACGACCACTTCTGGGCGCAGATGGACCACCTCACCCCGGAACTGCTGCGCATCCTGAAACCAGGCCGCATCTACGCCTGCCATGTGAAAGACCGAATCCTGTTCGGCAACGTCACCGGCGCTGGAGTCCCCACCGTCTCACCGTTCCACGCTGAAGCACTATTCCACGGCCGGAAGCACGGCTTCGACTACCTCGGGATGATCACCGTCGTCACCGATGTGGTGCGCGAAAACAACCAGACCTACCGGCTCGGCTGGTCCGAAATGGCGAAAGACGGCACGAAAATGGGTGTCGGCTCTCCAGAGTACATTCTGCTGTTCCACAAGCCTCAAACCGACCGATCACGCGGTTACGCAGACCAGCCCGTGCAGCACACGAAAACGGAGTACACGCGAGCGCACTGGCAGATCGACGCGCACGCATTCTGGCGGTCATCCGGTGAACGCATCCTCACCCCTGACGAGCTGTCGGCACTTAAGCCGGAAGATATGTCGAGGCTGTTCACCGAACAGACGTTGAAGACGGTCTACGACTACGAATCACACGTCAAGCTCGGTGAAGAACTCGAGGGTAGAGGTTCCCTCCCGGCCACGTTCATGTCGCTTGCGCCGGGATCCTGGCACCCCGAAGTGTGGCATGACGTGAACCGCATGCTCACCCTCAACGGCGACCAGAAACGCCGCAACATGCAAATGCACATTTGCCCTCTGCAGTTCGACATCGTAGACCGCCTCATTGAACGATTCTCAAACCCCGGCGACCTCATCTACGACCCGTTCATGGGCATCGGTACCGTCGCGCAACGCGCGCTTCGTGCAGGCAGACGGGCGCGAGGCTCAGAACTGAACACCGGCTACTTCCTCGACTCCGTGAAATACGCGGAAGCCGAGGAACGCAAAACCGAAATGCCATCCCTCTTCGACCTGATCTAAGCAGCATTGGCGCGCCATGCACCTGTAAACCAGCTTGACACCTCACCCGAGCCTGTCTACGAGTACGGGGTGAAATGGGAAGACTCGAGAGATGAGGTGATCGTGTACAACGGTCCCGCTATCGGCGTGCCATGGTCTGAGGGTTCGCGGGAGTCTGCTGAGGCGGCGTTCGCGAAATGGCCGGACGTGCCGGGCGTCATGTATCGGCGTGAGCGACGCAACCCGGCACCGTGGCGGCGAGTCGAGGGGAGTGGTGGTGAAGGGGCTTGAGAATGGTGTCCAGCGTTGGCGCAAGAAGCCTGCTGAGATCGAAGCGATACGTTTCACCGGAGACAACTGGATAGAAATCCAGGATTGGACCCGGGAACTGGAGCCAGATCTGATCCGGTGTTGCTTCTTCCCAGTGGACGAGGAAGACCGCGCCGAGGATCCTGAGATCATCGCTGAGGTATGGGACAAACTGCACTCCACATGGGTAGGCGTGAAAGCCGGTCAATGGGTCATTCATGGCATCCAGGGAGAGTTTTACCCGTGCGACGCCGGCGTGTTCGAGCAGTCGTACGAGAAGGTGTTCTAGGTGACCATGGCGACCTCGAAACAAAATGAGACAAAACCGGGCCAAACTTTTTGTTTGGCTGACGAGGGAATCCGTGTCGTCGGCATGACCGAGGAACGCGCCATGGAGATCGCGACAGAATCAGAGGCGAAACGCGACCAGGAGCGTACCGCAAGACGTGATGCAGAACACCGGATCATCGACCTCTGCCGTGAAGGGCTCGACATCGACAGCATCGTCGCGCGTACCGGGTACGGTCGCAAAACGGTCTGGTCTGCTCGAGCCCGGGCACGCAGCAAGGGCGTCACCCTGGGATAGCCTTGACCGCATGATCGCTTACGCCAGGATCGCGCTCGACGCCCAAGTACCGAAAGCCGAGCAGTCTGTACGCGATCTCACCCAGTACGAGAAGGTCACCCTGTCGGGAGAAGGCGCATCTTGGGTAGAAGACCAAGCCGCGGTTCCCCTCCCGGCAGGGTGCCTCGTACTCGCCTGGGCGGCATGGCCGATCTGAGGCTCCCGGCCTGCCCGAGCTGCGGCTGGCATCCGATGACAGACGGCGGGCGCGAGGCGATCCCCGCTCGCGTCCACGAAGAAATCGAAGCCTTCGAAGAGTACACCGCAACCGCGGTCTGTGGACTCGCGACCGCACTCAAAGACGCCCGCGACCCCGCGGTAGCCGTGTACCGCACCGACGAGCAGATGCACGCCGCACGCCCCGACACCGCGCACCTCACTGCCCGCTGGTGGCGGCACGTCGCCGCGCGCGCCTGTCACGAAGTACCAGGTGTCGAAATTCGGCCCGCATGATGGCGGTGCCCGACAGAAAGAACGCCCCTCCGTGGCCGGAGCCGGGAGGGGCGTAACCCCCGCTACGCGGGGAGCATTGCAGTACGTTCTTGACTGCGATTCGACCACAAAGTGTCACCCCCGCTACGCGGGGATACCACCCGAAGGTGGCACAT